>NZ_JBHUIY010000008.1:0-126300 GCF_042683125.1 Phaeospirillum tilakii | reverse complement strand
AAGGCCCGCGCCGCGGCGGCGCGCGGATCGTCGCTGCCGGCGCCGGCGCCGGCCGGGGCGGCGGCCAGCAGCAGGGCGAGCGTCAGCACTGCCGTGGCGGCCCCCCCCTGCGGGCGGCTCCGCCCGGCGGGGGCGCGGCGGGACGGCAACGACGCGGACCGGTCCGGCAAGGCGCCTCTCCTACTTCTGCTTGTGGGTGTAGACCCCGTCCCAGTCCGGCCCGGGCGGGTCGCGGCGGAACTGGGCGATGCGGTCGAGATGAAGGCGCAGGATCTCCCGCTCCGGCTCGTCGGCGGCCAAAGCGGCGAAGGCGGCGGCGGCCTCGTCCCAGCGGGCGGCGCGGTAGAGCGCCAGGGCGCGGTGATAGAGGTCGAGCCGCTCCAGCGTCGCGGCGGCGACGGTGTCGGCGAAGCCGAGCGGCTCGTACAGCCGGACCGGCGTATCCTTGCCCTTGACCCGGACCAGATCGATCTCGCGGCAGATCAGGTCGGGCACCGCCGCCTGGGTGTATTCGGTGATCAGCACATCGACGCCGTAATGGCGGGTCAGGCTTTCGGTGCGCGAGCCGAGATTGACCGCGTCGCCCATCACCGTATAGGCCATGCGGAAGTCCGAGCCCATGTTGCCGACGCTCATCGTCCCGGTGTTGAGGCCGATGCCGACCCGGATCGACTTCCAGCCCCGGGCGCGGAATTCCTCGTCCAGTTCGGCCATCCGCCGCACCATGTCGAGCGCGGCGGCGACGGCGTGGCGGGCATGGTCGGGATCGGGCAGCGGCGCGCCCCAGAACGCCATGATCGCGTCGCCCATGTATTTGTCGATGGTGCCGCGATGCTGCTGGATCACCCGGGTCATCGGGCTGAGGAAGGCGTTCATCAACTGGGTCAGGTCGCGCGGGGCCAGCCCCTCGGACAGGGTGGTGAAGCCGCGCACGTCCGAGAACAGCACGGTCATCTCGCGGCTTTCGCCGCCGATCTCGACCGGCTGGCCGCTCTTGTTCATTTCCTCGACCAGCTCGGGCGGGATGTACTGGCCGAAGGTGCGGGCGATCCGCTGCTTCTGCGCCCGCTCGACCAGATATTGCCGCGCCTCGATCACCAGATAGGCCGCGCCCAGCGCCAGCAGCGGATAGCTGAGCGGCAGCACCCAGCCGCCGCGCACGTAAAGCAGGGTGGCGCCGCCCAGGGTGGCAAGCGCCAGCACCAGCACCGCCAGCCCGCGCGCCAGCGGCCGGGGCGGCAGCAGCGCCAGCAGGATCATCGCCGCCGCCAGCCCGAGCGGCAGCAGCGCCGCCAGTGCCGGCGGCACCTCGCGCAGCGGTCCGCCGCGCAGCAGGGTGGCGATGGTGTCGGCGATGATCTCGGCCCCGTAGACCATCCCGACCGGGGTGTCGAACCAGTCATGCGACACTTCCGAGGTGTCGCCGACCACCACGATACGGTCCTTGACCCAGGCCTCCAGTTCGGCCCGGTCGGATTGGTCGAGGGCGGACAAATCGAGCAGGTCGAGCGCGCCGATGCCGATCGCCTGATGGAGGAAGCGCATCCCGGTCGGCAGCGGCGGGAAATCGATCAGCAGGTTGCCGCGCGAATCGAGCGGCACCGCGAGGTCGCCCAGCCGCAGCAGCCCGGGCTCCAGCCGGGGGGTGACGCCGAGATAGCGCGCCGCCGCCTCGACCGCGAACGGCCAGCCGCCGCGTTCGCCGGTCAGCTCGGGATGGATCCGCAGCCGCGACAGCGAGGTGGTCAGCGCGGTGGTGGATTCGATGTTGGTGTAGCCGGACGGCGCCGCCGCGTCGAGCAGCGCGGTGGGGCGGACGATCCCGCTCGGCCTGCCATGCTCGACCACGGCGCGGGCCACCAGCAGGGTGTTGCCGGCGTCGCGCAGGGCGGCGGCCAGCCCGGGATCCTCGCCATAGGAGCTGGGGAAATCCATCAGCATGTCGATGGCGATCACCCGGGCGCCCAGGCTCTTCAGATTGGTGACGAGGCGGCCGATGTCGCCGCGCCGCAGCGGAAAGCTGCCATAGGCCTTGAAGAAGGCCTCGTCGGTATCGACCAGGACGATGTCGCGCGACAGGTCGCGGGTCGGCCCCGGCCCATAGGCCATCCGCGCCAGATGGCGGAACGACAGGGTCTGGTCCTCAAGCAGGGCGAACCAGCCGCCGTTCTGGGCGGGAAGCGTCAGCAGGAACAACAGCGCGGTCAGGATGACGTCATAGCGCCGCAACGAAACCGCCATGCCGGCTCTCCCCCCGCACACCGCGACCGAATCCGGGCGGAACGCGCCCCCGCGCCCGCCCGGCCGGGATCACTCGGCGCGCAGACGATCGTTGTAGAGCTGGGCCTCGCGCTGTTTCAGCTCGGCCAGCTTCAGTTCGGAATAGGTCCGCACCAGCAGCGGCCGCATCTGGTTGTCGTCGGGGTCCTGGTCGAAATGGCGGCGGTAGAGATCCATTGCCGCCACCGCCAGCCCCTTTTCGTCGAGCAGGTTGGCGACGGCGAAATCGCCGCCGGCATCGAGCGCGCGCAGCGACGCCACCTGTTCGGCCAGCGCCTTGTCCTCGGCCGGCGACAGCCACAGCAGGCTGCCTTCCTTCTCGGCCTCGGCCACGGTGCGGCCGCCCTCGACCACCGCCACCGACACGGCGTGACGGCCGGGGGTCAGCTCGGGCAGGCGCACCCGCGCCACCTCGCCCTCGACCGCCGCCACCGGCCGGGCGACGCCGTCGATGGTCAGCACGTAGCTGTATTGCGGCCCGAAGGCCTGCCAGACGAAATCGGGATAGGCGGCGCTGGCGGTGACCTGCTGGGCCAGCCGCAGCTTGACCGGCCGGGCCTCGCCCGCCACCCCGCGCCGCACCGTGGTGTAACGCTGCGCCTCGGCGAAACGGTTGCCGAGACCGGCGACCAGATCGCCGCTGACCGGCTCCGGCCCCGACAGGTTGCCCGCCAGCACCCGCAGGGTGGTGCCGGCCACTTCGACCTGGCTGTCGGCGGCCAGACGCTGGGCGGCGTTGCTGGACTGATCGACCAGCCGGGCCGAGCCATCGCCGCCGGTGCGGATCCGGTCGCCGGCGAACAGATAGCGGGTGCGGGTCACCGGCTTCCAGGTGACGCCGTCATGACTGTATTCGACGGTCCCCTGGGGCTGGATCACCTGGGATACCGGCGGATCGGCGGCCAGGACGGCCTGTGGCGAACCGACCGCCAACAGGGCGGCAAATATCAAGGCGGGAAAAAGGCTCGACCGCATCGCAACCTCCCTCGACGGCGGGGCAGTGCAGAGTAGCATACTTTGCGGTAAGGGAAATCGGGCGGGAACATTAACTCTTCAACTTGGCGGCGCGGGCGGGGATCTGTCCCGCCGCCCGCGCCCGGGCCTCATCCGCGTTCGCCGTCGCGCGGGGTCAGGCCGTAGGGGGCGACCAGATCCCAGACGTGATCGGGGATCATCGCCGCCATCCGCCGGGGCTGATGCAGGCGGAGATGGATCACCGTCTCGGCCGCCTTCATCTCCAGCCGGGCGCGGGCCAGTTCCAGCCCGCGCGGCCCGACCTTGGGCATCATCCAGGCGACGATCGGCCGGGCCCAGTCGGGCATGCCGCGCACCGGCATCCCGCCGGCGGCCTTTTCGGTGTTCTTGATGAATCCGGCGACCGAGCCCTGGCGCTTGCCGGCGCTGGCCGGCTCGGACAGCCGCACCTCATCGCCCAGCAGGTCGAGCAGCTCCTGGCCGCGCCGGTTGCGCACCAGCAGCCATTGCTCGCCGCGCCCAGCCATGTAGCCGACGGTCAGGTCGGACAGCACGTTGACGTAATCGACGCAGGTGCGGCAGGTCAGCGGGAAGAAATCGGGCGGAAGCTTCGAGATCGGCAGCTTGAGGAACGGGATCTCGCGCTTGCTCCCGTCATCGAACCGCATCTCGACGTGATAATCGGGGCGGAATTCGAGATAGGTCACCCGCTCCGGCCGCTCGGTCAGCAAGGCGAGGAATTCGAGGAAATTGGCGGTGGTGGTGTTGTCGGAACAGGGAATGCCGATCACGTCGAGCGACTCGAACCCCAGCTCCGGCTCCAGCATGCGCAGCGGATGGATCTGGCACGGCACCCCGATCACCGCCAGCCGCCGGATCCCGCGCGCCCGCGCCGCCTCCAGCCCGGCCAGCAGCGGGGCGTAGCCCATCCGCATGCCGCGACAGCGCGCCATCCCCTCCGGCCGGGTCACCAGCACCGGCACCGGGCTCCAGATGTCGCCGGGCGCCGCCGCCATCGCCAGCACCGCCTCGGCCCGGCCGCTTTCCAGCACCCGCTCGCCCAGCCGGGTGGTGATCCCGGTCCATTGCGCCCCCGGCCTGGGCGCGGTCAGCGCCGCCTGCCACATCTTGAGATAGGGGCCGAAATGCAGCTCGTCGCCCCGGGCCGGATCACGCCGCCGCCCGTGCACCCGCTGCTCCAGCCCGGCATGGTCGGGATGACCGAACTGGCAGGCGCGGGAACAGACGCGCGGATCCTCCCGCCGCGA
The DNA here is from genome assembly GCF_042683125.1 of Phaeospirillum tilakii. Taxonomy (NCBI): domain Bacteria; kingdom Pseudomonadati; phylum Pseudomonadota; class Alphaproteobacteria; order Rhodospirillales; family Rhodospirillaceae; genus Phaeospirillum; species Phaeospirillum tilakii. The sequence goes on along the minus strand of NZ_JBHUIY010000008.1, from coordinate 121,777 downwards.
CAGCCCGCAATCGGTGCAGAGCGGCCGCGCCGCCGCCACCCCCTGCGGCACCGCCCATACCCCCTCCTCGATGTCCGTCATCTCGCCGGTCTCCCCCTGCTGATCGCGATCGGGGGCGGAGTGTAGCCGCCCGCCCACCATCCCGCCAGAGCCCCCGCGCCGGAGGCGCGATACCGTTACGTTACGCGGGCTCCCGCCCGCGGGCCCGGCCGGGGCGATGCCCCGGACCCCCTTTTTTTTCATCGATCAAAAAGGGAGGGGTTTGGGGAGCCCTGCTCCCCAAGCGGGGCGCGGGGCGGCAGCCTCGCCCAGCTACAGCAAGGTCGGCTGCCTCTGGTCGCCCTTGCCGCGCCGGCGCGGGGAGCGCGGCGGCTCGCCGGCGGCGGTGACGGCGACGCGGCCATCGGCGAATTCGACCGTCAGGGCGGCGCCGGGGGCGATCGCGGCGGCGCTCTGCACCGGCTGGCCGGCCTCGTCCTGGACCAGGGCGAAGCCGCGCTCCAGCACCCGGCGATAGGAGCAGCTTTCCAGCAGGCGGGCGACGGTGTCGAGCCGGGCGGCGCGGTCGGCCAGCCCGCGCCCCGCCGCCGCGCCGAGGCGGCGGCCGGCCTGATCGAGCCGCAGCCGGTCGCGCTCGATCCGGGCGGTTTCGGCGGCGCACAGGCTGGCGCGGCCGTGATCGAGCCGGGTGGCGAGCAAGGCGAGGCGGGCGGCCTCCGCGGCGAGGCGTTCGCGCGGGTGGCGCAGCCGGGCGGCGAGGCGGTCCAGCTCGGCGCCGCGCCGGGTCAGCAGATTGGGCAAGGCGTTGCGCAGCCGCTCGGCGCGGTCGTCGAGCCTAAGCGCGCCGTCGTCGATCAGCCGGCGCGGATGCGGCAAAGCGCGGACCAGCCCGCCCAGGCGCTGGCGCAGGTCTTCGAGCCGGCGCTGGGCGGCGCCGACCAGCCGCCCGCCCAGTTCGGCCACCCCCGCGATCAGCTCGGCCCGCACCGGCACCGCCTTCTCGGCGGCGGCGGTGGGGGTGGGAGCGCGCAGGGCGGCGGCGAAATCGATCAGGGTGGTGTCGGTCTCGTGCCCGACCGCCGAAATCAGCGGGATCGCCGAGGCGGCGGCGGCGCGCACCACCTCTTCCTCGTTGAAGGCCATCAGGTCTTCCAGCGAGCCGCCGCCCCGGGCGACGATCAGCAGATCGGGGCGCGGCACCGCCCCGTCGGGCGGCAAAGCGTTGAAGCCCCGGATCGCGGCGGCGACCTGGGCGGCGGCGCCCTCGCCCTGCACCGCCACCGGCCACAGCAGCACCCGCGAGGGGAAACGCTCGGCCAGCCGGTGCAGGATGTCGCGGATCACCGCCCCGGTCGGCGAGGTCACCACCCCGATCACCCGGGGCAGGAACGGCAGCGCCGGCTTGCGCGCGGCGTCGAACAGCCCCTCGGCGGCGAGGCGCTTGCGGCGGTCCTCCAGCATCTTCAGCAGCGCGCCCTGCCCGGCCAGTTCGATCCGCTCGACCACCATCTGGTATTTCGAGCGGCCGGGATAGGTGGTCAGCCGGCCGGTGGCGATCACCTCCATCCCGTCCTCGGGGGCCAGCCCCAGCCGCGCCGCCTGACCGCGCCAGCACACCGCGTCGAGCACCGCCTCGGCATCCTTCAGCGCGAAATAGAGATGGCCGGAGGAATGACGCTTGAAGCCGGAAATCTCGCCGCGCACCCGGACGAAGGCGAACGCCTCCTCGACGGTGCGGCGCAGGCGGCCGGCCAGCTCGCCGACCGAATATTCCGGGACGTTGGCGGCGGGACGCGGCTCGGGCGGGGGGGTAAACAGATCGCTCATGGCCGCCAGTTTGGCGCAAGCGCCGCCGCGAGGCAAACGCTTGCCGGCCGGCACGGGGCGCCCCGCCGCCGCGCGGCTCGCCCCCTCGTTGAACGTTCATCCATACAAAAAACGCGACAGGATGCTTAGGCGTTAGGTTATAGTCTATGCCTTAATGCATGATTGGTCATGGCTCCGAGCGACTCAGCCAGAGGGAAGGCAGGGCATGCGCGCGCTTCGCAACATTCCGGTCGGCCGGCGGATCCTGATCGGCACGGCCCCGCTGATTCTGATCCTGCTGGCCTTGGCCGGGACGATGCTGCGGACCCAGCTCGACCAGGTCGGGCTGGCCGCCGCGCTGATCGGCCAGACCCGTTTCGCGGTGGCGGTCAACGCGCTGGTGCACGAGATGCAGAAGGAGCGCGGCGCCTCGGCGCTGTTCCTCGGCAGCAAGGGCCAGCAATTCGCCGCCGAAATGGCCGATCGGCGCCGCGAGTGCGACGCCCGCCTCGCCGCCCTGCGCGCGGCGCTGGCCGAAGGGGAAGCGGCCCTCGCCGCGAGCGGGGCGGACGGGCGGGACCAGCTTGGCCCGATGCTCGCCAGCCTGCCGGAGCTGCGCGAGCGGATCGACCGGCAGCAGATCAGCCCGCGCGAGGAAATGGCCGCCTACAGCCAGGCCATCCGCACCCTGCTCGACCGGGTGGCCCACGCCGCCCGCGCCGTGCCCGACGTCGAAAGCGCCCGCCTGATCACCCCGTTCGCCATCCTGGGCGAGGCCAAGGAAAGCGCCGGGCAGGAACGGGCCACCGGTTCGGCCGGCTTTGCCGCCGGCCGGTTCGAACCGGCCCTGTTGCGGCGCTTCATCGAATTGGGGGCGGAACAGAAAAGCGGGCTGCGGATGTTCGAACGGTCCGCGTCGCCGGCCGCCGTGGCGGCGCTGAACACGGCGCTGGCGCCCGAGATCGAGACCCCGGTGGCGCGGATGCGCCAGGCGGCGATCGAGGGCCCCGCCCCGGGCGAGCCCGCCGTCACCGCCCCCGACTGGTTCGCCGCCGCGACGCGGCGGATCGACGCCCTGCGCACGGTCGAGACCGGCCTCGCCCAGGCGATCGTCGCCCACGCCGAACAGCGCCGCGACACGGCGCGCTGGACCCTGGCCCTGCTGGCCGGCGGGGTCGCCCTGCTGCTGCTGGGGCTGGCGGTGATGCTGCCGCTGATCGTGCGCAGCATCGTCCTGCCGGTGCGCCATCTGTCGGCGGCGATGGGCCGGCTGGCCGCCGGGGCGGATTCGGTCGAGATCGAGGGGGCCGAATGCCGCGACGAGATCGGTGGAATCGCCCGCGCCACCCTGACCCTGCTCGAACACCGCGCCGCGCGGCAACGCCTCGAACGGCATGAGCAGGCCGCCGCCGCCGAACACGCCGCCCGACAGGCGCGGATCGACGACGCCACCCAGCGGTTCGACCGGGCGGTGTCGGCGCTGCTCGGCAACGTCCATCAGGCGGTCGGGCAGTTGCGCGACTGGTCGGCCACCCTGACCGGCAACGCCACCGACACCCAGACCCAGAGCGCCGCCGTCTCGGCCGCCACCGCCGGCACCCTGCACAACATCGAAACGGTCAGCACCGCCAGCGCCGAACTGGCCGCCTCGATCCGGCAGATCGGCGAAAAGATGCGGGAATCCACCACCGTCACCCAGAGCGCGGCGCGGGATTCGCTCGAAGCGACCCGCAAGATCGCCGGCCTCGCCGCCGCCGCCCAGAAGATCGGCGAGGTGGTGACCCTGATCAACGACATCGCCGCCCAGACCAACCTGCTGGCGCTGAACGCGACGATCGAGGCGGCCCGGGCCGGCGAGGCCGGCAAGGGCTTCGCGGTGGTGGCGGGCGAGGTCAAGGGGCTGGCCAGCCAGACCGCGCGGGCCACCGACGAGATCGCCGGCCAGATCGCCGCGGTGCAGGAGGAAACCCGGGCCGCCGTCGCCGCGATCGACGGGATCCGCGCCACCATCGACGTCATCAACGGGCTGGCCGCCACCATCGCCGGGGCGGTGGCCCAGCAGGACGCCGCCACCAGCGAGATCGCCCGCAACGTCGCCCTGGCCTCGCAGGGGACGCGCGGCGTGGCCGGCAACATCACCGACGTGGCCCAGGCCGCCGCCGAGACCGACCGGATGGCCCAGCAGGTCCACGGCGCCGCCAATCAGTTGCAGCAGCAGAGCCGGGCGCTGGAACAGGAGGTGCGCGCCTTCCTCGACGAGGTCCGCCGGGCCTGAGAGTCGGGGCCGGGGCCGGGCGGGATTAGCGCCCCTGCCCCTCCCGCACCGCGCGGACGATCATCGCCGCCACCTGCTCGGCCAGACAGGCATAGCCGTCATCGTTGAGATGGAAGCGGTCGTCGGCCAGCACCACCGGCGGCGGCGACAGCGTCGCCCAGTGCCGCATCATCTCGTAGCGGGGGAACAGCGGCACGGCGAAGCGCGCCGCCGTCTCCCGCATCACATCGACATAACGCTCATAGACCGGCTGGGAACGCAGGCCGGGATAGAATTGCGGATCCATCAGGATCAGGTCGATCCCGGCCTCGCGCACCCAGGCGATGCCGCGTTCGAGATGCTCGCGGAACGTCTCGGGATCGATGCGCGACACCGCGTCGTTGGTGCCGGTCTGCCAGATCACCAGATCGGCGTTTTCCTCGATCGCGTCGTGAAACAGCCGGGCGACCATCTCCTCGGTGTTCTGGCCGTTGACGCCGCTGTTGATCACCTCGACCCGGTTGGCGGGAAAGGCCTGGGACAGTTGCTCGCCCAGGCGGGCCGGATAGGAATGGTCAACCGAACTGGCGCCGGAGCCGGCGGTGGAGGACGAGCCCAGCGTCACCACCCGCACCGGGCCGCCCTCGGCCAGCCGGGCGGCGAAATGGGGCAGAAGATGGGGCTGGTCGGCCACCATGCCGGCGTCGAACGGACAGGACTGGGGCTCGGCCCGGGCCGGCTCTAGGCCGAGCGGGGCGACGACACCGAGGAGCGCGGCGAACAGACGGACGGTGGCGCGACGCGGGAAGTTCCAAGATACCATGACCGTCCTTTTGCCAAGAACACCAGAGCCGCCAGTCCGGCCAGCACCACCCCGCCGGCGGTGACCCGGTCGGCGTCGAGCGCGAACAGACACAGCTGGGCGACAATCGCCAGCACCGACCCGGTACAGAACACCAGCAGGCCGTGCCGCCCCAGTTCCTCGAGCCCCCGCCCGACCGGCCCCAGCCGGCCCAGGGCAACCCGGGCGCCGCAATGCGCGCCCAGATACAGCAGCGCCAGGGCGTGGAGCAGACGCGGCAGGGTCATGAAGGTCTTGTCCTGGCCGAACAGGAAGAACGGCAGCGGCAGGGCATCGGGCGACGGATAATACCCCGCCAGCTTCATCCCCAGCCCGGCCGCCACCATCAGCCCGGCCAGCAGCGCCAGCAGCGGATGGTACGGCACCGGAACCAGCCCGCGCCGGGCGCGGTCGCCACAGACCAGACCGATCACGAACATCAATTGCCACGCCATCGGGTTGAAGAACCAGGTCCCGCTGGTCGGATAGTTGGGCAGGTTGAGGTCGCCGACCTGGACCAGCAGATACAGCCCGGCCGAGGCGGCCAGCGCCGCGCCGGGGCTGAGCCGGACCAGCGGCAGCAGCAGGGCCGCGCCGGCGACCAGCAGGATGTAGAGCGGCAGGATATTGAAGTAGCCGGCCTGATGGCCGAGCGTCACCACCCCGATCAGGGTCGGCACCGGATCGAAGAACAGCGGCCCCAGATTGATCCAGTCGAGCAGATGGGGATCGGCGGTGAGGCGCGAGGCGGTGGCGGCGATCGCCGCCGCCAGCAGCAGGGTGAACAGGTGGAGGAGGTAGAGATTGAACGCCCGCCCCCACAGCCGCAACCCGGTGCGCAGCGCCCCGTCCTGATCCAGCCGGCGGCCGAACACCAGCGCGGTGGCGTAGCCGGCGATGAAGACGAACAGTTCGGTCGCGTCGGACGGGCCGAAATTGCGCGAGGTCAGCCCCTCCAGCAGGTTGCCGGGGACGTGATTGATGAAGATCATCACCAGGGCGAGGCCCCGGACCGCATCGATCAGCGGGTCGCGGCGGGAGAGGTCCATGGTCGTCATCCGGGGCGAGGCCATGCGCGCGGTCGATCCGACAGGGGGCGGGGATCAAGGAAGGCGGCCCCATGGTACCCGGCCCCGGCCGCCGGATTCCAGCCCCTTTTGCCGCGCCGCACCCGAGCGTCGTCTCCCCGGTTGCGGGAATCGGCGCGCCATGAGAAAGTCTGGGGCGACGGGGCCGCGCGCCCCGGCGGTCAACGGGGGATGCCTGCCAATGGACGTGATCTCGACCGATATCGCCATCGTCGGCGCCGGCGGTGCCGGTCTGCGCGCCGCGATCGAGGTGGCGGAACAGGCGCCCGGCCTGTCGGTGGCGCTGATCTCCAAGGTCTACCCGATGCGCAGCCACACCGTCGCCGCCGAGGGCGGCGCCGCCGGGGTGGTCAAGCCGGGCGATTCGTTCGACCTGCATTTCGACGACACCGTCAGCGGCGCCGACTGGCTGGCCGACCAGGACGCGGTCGAGATGTTCGTCCAGGCCGCGCCGCGCGAACTGACCCGGCTCGAACATTGGGGCTGTCCGTGGAGCCGCGAGCCCGACGGCTCGGTCGCGGTGCGCGCCTTCGGCGGGATGAAGACCAAGCGGACCTGGTACGCCGCCGACAAAAGCGGCTTCCACCTGCTGCACACCCTGTTCCAGACCTCGCTGAAATACCCGCAGATCCAGCGTTACGACGAATATTACAGCACCGAGCTTTTGGTGGTGGACGGACGCTGTCGCGGCGTGGTGGCGATCGAGCTGCGCAGCGGCCGGATCGTCGCCTTCGAGGCCAAGGCGGTGATCCTCGCCACCGGCGGCGCCGGGCGGGTCTATCCCTTCACCACCAACGGCGCGATCAAGACCGGCGACGGCATGGCGATGGCCTACCGCGCCGGGGTGCCGCTGAAGGACATGGAATTCGTCCAGTACCACCCGACCGGCCTGCCCGGCACCGGGATCCTGATCACCGAGGGTTCGCGCGGCGAGGGCGGGCTGCTGCGCAACCGCGACGGCTATCGCTATCTCCAGGATTACGGCCTCGGCCCGCCCGATCCCTGGCCGCGCAACAAGGCGATGGAACTGGGGCCGCGCGACCGGCTCAGCCAGGCGTTCTGGCACGAGCAGAAGAAGGGCCGCACGGTCGAAACCCCGTTCGGCGACGCGGTGCTGCTCGACCTCACCCATCTCGGCGAGAAGAAGATCGACGAGCGCCTGCCGATGGTGCGCGAACTGGCGCTGACCTATGCCGGGGTCGATCCGGTCAACGCGCCGATCCCGGTGCGGCCGGTGGTGCATTACACCATGGGCGGGATCGACAGCGGGATCGACGCCGCCACCCCCCTGCCCGGCCTGTTCGCCGCCGGCGAATGCGCCTGCGTCTCGATCAACGGCGCCAACCGGCTCGGCTCGAACTCGCTGGCCGAGATCCTGGTGTTCGGCGCCCGCGCCGGCCAGGGCGCGATCGCCGCCGCGGCAAGCGCGCCCACCACCGACGGCCGCGCCGTCCGGACCCGGGCCGAGGCGGCCCAGGCCCGCATCCGCGACCTGTTCCTGTCCCAGGGCGAGGAATCCGCCCCGGTGCTGCGGCGCGAGCTGGGCGAGGTGATGGAAGGCTCGGTCGGCATCTACCGCGAGGCCGCCGGGCTCGACCATGCCTGCGAGCGGCTGGCCGAGCTGCGCCGGCGCTACAGCCGGATCCGGCTCGACGACCGCAGCAACGTGTTCAACACCGATCTGGTCCAGGTGCTGGAACTGGGGGCGATGCTCGACGTCGCCCAGGCGATGGCCGAGGCGGCCCGGCTGCGCACCGAATCGCGCGGCTCGCACCAACGGCTCGACCATCCCGGCCGCGACGACGCCAACTTCCTCGCCCACAGCCTCGCTTATTACCCCGGGCCGGGCGGCACCCGGCCGAAGATCGGCACCAAGCCGGTGACCATCACCCGCTCGCCGCCGGGCGAGCGCGTCTATGGCGGAGGCGGATCATGAGCGAAACCCTCACCCTGCGGGTGCTGCGCTACGATCCCGATCGCGACACCGAACCGCGCACCCAGGATTACACCGTGCCGCTGCGCGACGAGTGGGTGGTGCTCGACGCCCTGGCCTACGTCAAGGACGAGCTTGACCCCACCCTGGCCTATCGCGGCTCCTGCCACATGGCGCTGTGCGGCTCGTGCGGGATGATGATCGACCGCCAGCCCAAGCTGGCCTGCCACACCTTCCTGCGCGATTATCGCGGCAAGGTGCTGCTGATCGAGCCGCTCGACCATTTCCCGATCGAGCGCGACCTGATCGTCGATCAGGACGGCTTCCTCGAAAAGCTGGCCAGCCTCTATCCCTACCTGATCGCCGAGCATGAGCGCACGGTCGAGCAGGGCGAATACCGCCAGCTGCCGACCGAACTGGCGAAGTTCCGCCCGTTCGCCCAGTGCATCAACTGCCTGCTGTGCTACGCCGCCTGTCCGCAGATGGCGATCAATCCCGACTTCGCCGGCCCGGCCGCGCTGGCGCTGGCCCACCGCTACAATCAGGACTCGCGCGACGCCGGCGAACTGGCCCGCGCCGAGGTCACCGACAGCCCGCACGGGGTGTGGGACTGCACCTTCGTCGGCGCCTGCTCGACCGTCTGCCCCAAGCAGGTCGATCCGGCGGCGGCGATCCAGCAGACCAAGATCTCCGCCTCGTACCGCTGGCTGAAGGCCCGCCTGCTGCCGGGAGGCAAGCCATGACCCGCCGCCCCTATCACCGCCCGCTGCCGGCCGATTGGTGGCGGCGCGAACCCCGCCTGTTCCGCTACATCGTCCGCGAGGGCACCAGCGTGTTCGTCGGGCTCTACGCCGCGATCCTGATGGACGGAATGATCCGCCTCGCCCAGGGCCGCGCCGCCTGGGAAAGCTACCTCGCCGCGCTGTCGAGTTCGTGGGGCGTCACCGTCCAGCTGGTCTGCCTCGGCTTCGCCCTGTTCCATACCGTCACCTGGTTCGGAGTCACGCCGAAGGCGATGCCGCCGATCCTGGTCAAGGGCGAGCGGATCCCCGACCGCCTGATCGTGCGCGGCCATTTCGCGCTGTGGGCGGCGGTGTCGCTGCTGGTCCTGCTGATCCTGGGAGGCTGATGCCATGCCCCGCCGCTCCGACGAACCCTTCGCCTGGATGCCCTTCGCCGCCGGCGGCATGGTCGCCGCCCTGGTCACCCCGGTGCTGATCCTCGCCACCGGGGTGCTGCTGCCGCTCGGGATCCTCGATCTGTCCTACGACCACATCCACGCTTTGGCCTCGGGCTGGATCGGCAAGCTGGCGATCACCGCGATCATCTTCCTGACCGCATGGCACGCCGCCCACCGCATCCAGGCCACCGCCCACGATCTTGGTTGGGGCGGCGGGATGGGGCTGAAGCGGATCTGTTACGGGACGGCCACCTTCGTCGGCGCCGTCGCCCTGATCGCATTGGCGACGATCTGAGGCTGGCGCGCGAACACAGATAAAGTTAAATGTGGGCTCCGCCCACACCCGCCAAGGGCCGCAAGGCCCTTGGAACCCATGGATGGTCGGGCGCTGAGCGGCCTGTCAGCTTGAGCGCGGGCGATCCGTCGCGCAAGGCGCCGGCCAGGTCCAGCGGCGGCGGCGGCACGAGTACGCCGCGCTGCAACGGCAACTCCGGCAGAAAGATCGGGATCGCGTCGGGGCGTTCCAGATAGGATCGGCCATAATTGAAGACATGAAGGTCCCCGTCGCGAGCAAGACGGCCCGCGACGACAGGCTCCATGCTGCCGGGCAGCCAAATCCAGACATAGGCCTCGCGTGGCGGCACTCTTGTGCCCTGCCGGTCGCCTGCCTTGCGCTCAGAAGTCATCCTTGACCTCCGTGCGCGGGCGTCGGATCGATTGCGGCAGCAGCGCCAGCTTGTCCTCGACCCGGGCAATCTGGGCGGCCAGGGCTGATGGCTCACTGGCGAACAGGGGAACGCCAACCAGATGAGCGGCCTCGAACACCAGGCCGATTTCCGCCTTGGCGCTTCCCTTCTCGATCATCTGCAAGGTGCTGCGGGCAATACCGATGCGCTCGGCAAGTTCGGCTTCCGACATCTTGCGCTGCTTGCGGGCAAGCTTGATCTGCCCCCCCATGAGGACCAGCGCCTCCCGCGTGGCGCGCGAATAGGTTCGAAGAGGGGCCGCCATCGACAATGCCTTTTATACCGATCACGAATGATCTTCATGCCTGATATAAAAGTCATATGGCACAGAAAGCCGGATTCTTCAATGCAGGGGATCCAAGGGCCTTGCGGCCCTTGGCGGGTGTGGGCGGAGCCCACGAAAGGCGGTCAGATCGATTCGATGACGAACACGGTGAGGATGGAGATCAGGATCGCCCCGAAGCCGATCCGCCGCAGCACCCGGCCGACATTGAACGCCATATGCTCCATCGCATCCTCCTGCCACGGCCAAGGTCGATCGAACCGCCCGGCGGCATCGTCGGGACAGGGTCGCAGACCAACCTTTCAGCAAGCTGTCGCGGTCAGATCCAGCGCGGATCGGCGGTGAAATCGACCGTCAGCCAGTGGCCGGGACCGATTTCGCCGAGATCGTCGGCGATTTCCTGGCGGATCGCGTCGAGTTCGGCGAAGCTGCGGGTCATCGCCCCCGAGGGGGCGACCAGTCCGATCTCGATGAAATTGATCCGCCCCACCTTCAGGACGTGGCTTTCGAAGGTGGCGAAGCCGTGGCGTTCGGCCACCCGGCCGGCGACCTCGCGTACCGCCCGGTCGAGTTCGGGCGGGGCGATCTGGAGGATTTCGCGCACCGAGCGCCACACCGTCTGCAACGGCAGCGGCAGCAGGACCAGGGCGAACACGGTCAGGATCAGCGGATCGACGTAAGGGGCGAGATGATTGCGCTCGGCGGCGACCATCACCGCGCAGACCAGGAAGCTGAGGCTGACGCCGAGGCTGATGGTGCCGCCCAGCAGCCAGGCGCGGGCGTCGGTGCGCAGCAGGTCGGACTGGATCTTGCGCGACCGCCGATGGATGTAGCCGGCCATCACCAGACAGATCGCCCCATTGACGGCGGTGAACGCGGCGCCCGGGCCGAAATCGACGATCCGGCCGCCGGCCAGCAAGCCGTTGATCCCGTCGAGCGCGGCATAGACGCAGGCCAGCGCCAGCACCATGCCGTTGACCAGGGTCAGCATCGGTTCGAGATGCCAGTAGCCATACTGGAACAGCCGGTCGTCGCCGCGCCCGATCAGGCGGGACACCCCGAGCGCGGCGAGGGTCATCACCGAATCGGTCAGGGTGTAGATCGCATCGAAGATGATGGTGCGGGACTGGATCATCAGACCGAACACCACCCCGGCCAGGGCGGTGAGGACGGTGACGGCGATCGAGATGGCGAGAAGACGTTGTTCCTGCTGGGCGGTGGTCATGATTCGATCGATTGGGACAGGCAGCCGGGCGATTGCACCCGGACGGGTCCAAACCATCTCATTTCGGCGGCCAGTTGAAAATCAGGAAAAACCGCCCCGCCTCGGTCAATCCATCTGACACTGGATGAACATCGTCGCGCGTTTGACCTTTTCGCCGACATCGGCGACCGACAGGGACGGACCCTCGGCCGGGGAGGGATGGGCGGTGACGCCGGTGGCCTTGAGGAAGCGGTGGACCACTTCGTCCTTGATCGCGAAATTGATGTTCTGCGGCAGGTCGCCGGTCTGGTCGGCGACCTTGATCGCGTTGAGCTTGGCCGACACCACCCCGACCACCGCGCCATTGCGGTCGGCCAGCGGCCCGCCCGAATTGCCTTTCTGCACCGGAGCGGTGATCTGGTAGAAGCGTTGGTCGCCGCGCAGGCCGTTGAGGGCGCTGACCACCCCGGCGGTGACGTTGGCCTCGCGCGACAGCAGCGACGACAGCGGGAAGCCGATCACCACCACCTCGTCACCCGAACGCAGCGGCCGGCCGGCGCGGAAATGGACCGGCTCGCCCCGCCATGCCGTCTTCAGCAAAGCGAGGTCGTCCTTGTCGGTGCGGGCGGCCAGGGTGGCGGGCAGCGGCTGGCCGTCGGGCGGGGTGACGGTGATCGAGCGGCAGTTCTGCACGACATGGGCGTTGGTCAGCACCGCGCCCTCTTCCGACACGGCAAAGCCGGTACCGGTGGCCATCCGGCCGCGCACCGGGGCAGCGGGGGTGGCCACCGCCGGCGGCGGCAGCGGCGCGGCGGCGGGAATCGGGCCGGTGGCCGGCTGCCACGCGGCGAGGCGGGCGCGGACCCGGGCCAGATCCTCGGCCGGCAGGCGGGCGGCGACGGCGTCGCGCTCGCGGGTGTAGTTCGGCTTGAGCGGCGGCGGGGCGCGGTCGGCCCCCACCGCCAGCCAGAAATAGCCCTCGGCCAGATTGGGAATCAGGCCGTTGCCGGTGGTCAGCATCGCCCCCAGATTGTGGGCCGACTGGGCATGGCCGCGCTCGGCGGCGCGACGGAACCATTGCGCCGCCTCGGCCGGGTTCTTGGCGGCGCCGTCGCCGGTCAGCAGGGCGACGCCGAGGATGAACTGGGCGACGGTCCGGCCGGCCTCGGCGGCGCGGCGGGCATCGGCGACGGCGCGGGGACGATCGACCGCGACGCCGCGCCCGTTCCAGCGCAGCTCGGCCATCTTCTCCAGGCTGGCGGGATGGCCGAGTTCGGCGGCGCGGCGGAAATAATCGGCCGCCTTGGTCTCGTTGCGGGGCACCCCGCCGCCGTTGAAATAAAGCTCGCCCAGGGCATGCAGCGCCTCGGGGACGTCATGCTCGGCGGCGCGGCCGAGCCAGACCTGGGCGGTGCCGACATCCTTCGCCACCCCCCGGCCGAGCAGCCAGGCGACGCCGTACCAATATTGCCCGGTCGGCTCGCCCGCCTCGGCCGAGGCCTTGAACAGCCGCACCGCCTCGGCCTCGTCGGGCAGCACCCCGCCGAGCCCCTGGAACAGGATCTGCCCCAGCCGGGCCATCGCCAGCGGCTGACCCTCGGCCGCCAGCGGGCGGTATTCGCGCGCAGCGGCGGCGAAGTCACGGCGCTGCCACGCCGCCCCGGCCTCGTCGAGCCCGGCCAGCGCCGGGCCGGCGGCCAGCCCAAGGGTCAGGGCGACCGCCGCGCCCGCAAGGAAACGTCGGCTCATCTAGCTCTGCTGCTGGGACTCGGCCCGCATGTTGTTGGCAAGACGGCTCAGTTCCTCGACCGCCGTCCCCATCTCCGCCTCAAGGCTGCGGGTGATGCCGTCGATGCTTTCCGAGACGTGCTTGACCTCGCCCGCCACCACGGCGAAGCCCTTGCCGGCCTCGCCGGCCCGCGCCGCCTCGATCAGGGCGTTGAGGGCGAGAATCCGGGTGGTGCCGGTCACTTTCTTGATCTCCTCCAGCTTGCGCGAGACCACCTCGGCAAGGGTGGCGGTCAGTTCGATGATGCGATCCTGGTCGGACATGGCGATCTCCGCTCGCTTTATCCTTTTAGTCTATGTCCGCAACGCCCGGCGGGCAATTCCGGATTTCATCCCCGGACGAAACGGCGGCGGGGATCAGTTCGACCCAGGCCGGGGTGTGGTCGCTGGCGCGCTCGGCGCCGCGCGGGCCGCGATCGATGCCGGCGGCGGCGAGGCGGTCGGCCGCCTCGGGCGACAGCAGCAGGTGATCGATCCGCAGCCCGCGATCGCGCGGCCACGCCCCGCCCTGATAATCCCACCAGCTGTAGAGCCCGGGCCGGGGATCGAGCGCCCGCACCGCGTCGAGATAACCGAGATGGAGCAGGCGGCGGAAGGCGCGCCGGCTGTCGGGTAGGCACAGCGCGTCGTCGCGCCATGCCGCCGGCTCGCAGACGTCGATCTCCTCGGGGCAGACATTGTAATCGCCCCCCAGCACCACCGCCCCGCCCTCGGCCCGCAGCGCGGCGGCATGGCGGGCCAGCCGCGCCATCCAGGCCAGCTTGTACTCGTATTTGGGGCCGGGGGCGGGATTGCCGTTGGGCAGGTAGAGCGAGGCGACCCGCACCCCGTCGATCTCGGCCTCAAGGTAGCGCGCCTGGTCGTCGCCGTCGTCGCCGGGCAGCCCGACCCGCACCTGTCGCGCCGGCCGGCGCGACAGGATGGCGACGCCGTTGAAGGTCTTCTGACCGTGGGCCAGGGCGTGATAGCCGGCGGCGGCGATCTCGGCGTGGGGAAAGTCGCGGTCCTGACACTTGGTTTCCTGCAACAGCAGCACGTCGGGGGCGGCGGCGGCGAGCCAGTCGAGCAGCCCCGGCAGGCGGACACGGATCGAATTGACGTTCCAGCTCGCGATCTTCATCCCTGCTCCCTCGCGGCGGATGGCGTTCCGCCGATAAATTCGTTGTGTTCGCCGTTCGGCCGGACGATAGTCGGCACAAATCGTTTCACTGTGCGACAAAATCGTCGCGCCCGCATCAGGCGGGTTCGCCCTGAAAGGAAACCGGCGTGCGTCTCGGCCTGGTCGCTTGCGTCGTTGCGATCTGCATGGCCGTCTGCTCCGCCTTTCCCGCCCGGGCGGCGGACGCGGCTTCGGCGCCGACCCGGGTCACCCTTCACCTCAAATGGCATCACCAGTTCCAGTTCGCCGGCTATTACGCCGCGATCGCCAAGGGATTCTATGCCGCCGAGGGGATCGATCTGGTGCTGCGCGAGGGCCAGCCCGGCGAGGACTCCGCCACCCTGCTGTCCAACGGCGAAACCGATTTCGCGATCGGCTCGGCCAGCCTGCTGATCGCCCATGCCCGCGGCCTGCCGGTGGTGGCGGCGGCGGCGGTGTTCCAGCATTCGCCGCTGGTGCTGCTGGTGCGGCGCGACGGCTCCATCGACCACCCCCAGGCGCTGGGCGGCCGGCGGGTGATGCTGGGCGGGGAAGACGGCAGCGGCGATCCCGAGGTGCTGGCGATGCTGGCCAGCGAGGGGGTCACCAAGCATCCGGTGATCCTGCTGCGCCACAGCGGCAATCCGGCCGACCTGCTGGAGGGGCGGGTCGATGCGATGTCGGGCTATCTCACCAACGAGGCGATCCGGCTGCGCGGCGCGCCGGTGACGTTGATCCGGCCGCACCAGTACGGCATCGATTTCTATGCCGACGTGCTGGCGACCAACCGCCGGCTCGCCACCGACCGCCCCGAGCTGGTGCGGGCGATGCTGCGGGCGACCCGGCGCGGCTGGGACTACGCGATGGCCCATCCCGAGGAGATCGCCGACCTGATCCGGGCGCGCTACGCCCCCGACATGCCGCGCGCCTTCCTGCTTGATCAGGCGGCGGCGATGCGCGAGCTGATCCTGCCCGATCTGGTCGAGATCGGCCACATGAGCCGGGGCCGCTGGCGCCACATCGCCGAGACCTTCGCCTCGATCGGGCTGATCCCGCCCGACACCAGCCTCGACGGCTTCCTGTTCAGCGAGATCGAGGAAACAGCACGGGCCCGCACCGGGCGCTGGATCGAACTGACCGGGCTGATCGGGCTGGGCGGGCTGGTGGTGGCGGTGCTGCTCGGCGCCTTCGTCGCCCGGCTGCGCGCGCTGGTGCGCCAGCGCACCGCCGAACTGGCCGCCAGCGAGGAACGGTTCCGCAGCATCTTCGACAGCGTCAACGACGCCATCGTCCTGCTCGACCCCGAAAACGGGGCGATCCTCGCCGTCAACCGCCGCACCTGCGAGCTGTTCGGCTATCCGCGCGAGGAGATCACCCGGCTGGCCATCGCCGATCTCGGCCTGACCGGCGCCGGCGAGCCGCAGCATTACGACCCGGTCTGGTGGCGGGCCAAGGCCGGCAGCGGCCGGCCCCATCTGCTGGAATGGCGGGCGCGGGCCAAGGACGGCCACATCTTCTGGGTCGAGGCCAGCCTGCGTCAGGCCAGCATCGGCGGGGTGCCGCATTTCCTGGTGGTGGCGCGCGACATTTCCGCCCGGCGCGAGGTCGAGGAGCGGCTGCGCCGGACCATCGAGGATCTGGTCGCCTCCAACAGCGACCTCGAACGCTTCGCCTACATCTCGTCGCACGACCTCCAGACCCCGCTGCGCAACGTGGTCAGCTATGCCCAGCTGCTGGCGCGGCGCTATCGCGGCCGGCTTGACGCCGACGCCGACGAATTCATCGGCTTCATCGTCGACAACACCCGCCACATGTCCGAGCTGATCAACGACCTGCTCGACTACACCCGGGTCGGCCGCCCCTCGCTGCCGCTGGTGCCGGTCGAGGCCGGCCGGCCGCTGGCCCAGGCGCTGGCGGCGCTGCAACCCGAGATCGAGGCCTGCGGCGCCACCGTCACCGCCGGCCCGCTGCCCCGGGTGATGGCCGACGAGGCGCAGATGGTCAGCCTGTTCCAGAACCTGATCGGCAACGCCCTCAAATACCGCGCCCCCGGCCGTCCGCCCGAACTGGCGATCGCGGCCGAGCCGCATGACGGCACCCGCTGGTGCCTCAGCGTGCGCGACAACGGCATCGGCATCGAAAAGCAGTATTTCACCAAGATCTTCGAGATCTTCCAGCGCCTCCACCCCGATCACCGCTCGACCGGCACCGGCATCGGCCTCGCGCTGTGCCAGCGCATCGTCCACCGCTTCGGCGGCGAGATCTGGGTCGAATCCACCCCGGGGGCCGGCTCGACCTTCTTCTTCACCGTCGAAAGCGCCCCGGTCGCCGAGTGACGGCGTGATGTGGGC
The DNA here is from genome assembly GCF_042683125.1 of Phaeospirillum tilakii. NCBI lineage: Bacteria > Pseudomonadati > Pseudomonadota > Alphaproteobacteria > Rhodospirillales > Rhodospirillaceae > Phaeospirillum > Phaeospirillum tilakii. The sequence continues at coordinate 105,165 of NZ_JBHUIY010000008.1, read as the reverse complement.
TCCGCCCACGCCCGCCAAGGGCCACAGGCCCTTGGAACCCACGCCTTGTCCGCCGTGCCCCGACCATCGAAGGGATCCAAGGGCCCCCGGCCCTTGGCGGGTGCGGGCAGAGCCCGCGTCCTTGGTTTGACCGGCCGGAGGGAATCGGCTAAACCCGCCGGCATGATCCTCTCCCCCCTCCGCGCCGCCGAATTCGACGGCGTCGCCGCCGCCTTCGCCGCCGGGCTGGCCGACGATCCGCTCGCCGCCGCCGTGTTCGCCGCGATCCTGCGGGTGCCGCCGCCGGGCGACCTCGCCACCCTCTCGACCGATCCGCGCCACCATGCCGAGGCGGTCGAGCTGTGCCGCTCGTTCGGTTTCGGCCTGCTCGACCTCGCCCCCCAGGACCATTTCACCTGGGACGGCGCGGCGGTGGCGATCCGGATCGAGCCGAGCGTGCTGATCCACGAAATCGGCCATTACCAGTTGGCCGCCCCGGCGCGGCGGGGGCTGTACGATTTCGGCCTGGGCGCCGGGCCGGAAACCGGGCGCAAGGCCGAGGCCGACGCGGTGCAGGCGCTGTTCCTGCCCGAACGCGACGTCGAGGAGGGGCTGTGCTCGCTGCTCGGCATCCTGTGGGAGGCGGACCTGGGGCAGCCGGCGGTGCTGGCGCTGCTCGAACAGAACTGGCTGGAAGGCGGCGCCAGCCCACGCAACCTAGCCCATTTCCGCAAGATCGTGCGCTGGCTGGCGGCGATGGGACTGATCGACCCCGCCACGGCGCGGCCGACCCGGGCGCTGCGCCAGGAAGATGACCGCGATTTCTTCGCCCGCTGGTACCGCGAGGGCTGAGGAGAGCGCCGGCTCAGTAGAGCAGGTTCATCACCTTGCCGGTCGAGACATTGGTGCCGGCGGTGACCTGGATCACCTTCTCGTAGAAATTGATCGCCCGCAGCACCTGATCGAGCAGGATGGTGCCGGTGGTGTTGCTGTCGTCGTTGGCGGCGGCCAGCAGCTGGACCTTGCCGTACTCGCTGCGCCAGGACGGGCCGTTGGCGCTGGGGCGCTTGCGCCGCTTGTCGTTGACGACCGGGGTGGCGTCGTCGCGATAGCGCAGGACGGTTTCGTCGCCCATCCCGGTCTGGTGGGCGAAATCGACCCGTTCGACGTCGTCGCGCGAGACCGAGGCGACGTTGCGACCGCCGCCGCCGACATAGGTCGCCGCCGCCGCCGCATTGGCGCCCGCCACCTCGCCGACCTGTTTGGACCCTAGCGCCATCGCCTCCCCTCGTCAGGCCGAAGATGGCCTGACCGGAGTCATAGTAAGGCACCCACCTGGGCAAAAGAAAGCGTCGGAACGGGCGGACGGTCGATTACCCCGCCCCGGTCACAAGTGATGGGCGTCGAGCCAGGTCAGGATGCGCTCCAGCGTCGGCTCGACCCAGGCCGGGTCGAGCATCAGGCCGTGCGGCGCCCCCTCCAGCACCGACAGTTCGGCGCGGTAATAGGCCGCGGTCTGGTGCAGCGCGCTGACCGGGATCAGCGGGTCGGCGCTGCCGCCCACCACCAGCACCGGAAAGCGCAGGCCGGGCCGGGGCGGCGGCGGCGGCGCGGCCAGATCGAAGGCGATCCGCAGCGATTCGCTCTGGAAGCGCGGCAGCAGCCGGGCCGCCTCGGCCGCCGGGGTGGTGTCGGCGAAGATCGCCCGGCGGATCAGCGCGTCGGACACCGCCGACGGCCCCAGACTCTGCAACAGGCCGAACTGCACCCACAGATCCGGGGTCGCCAGCATCAGATGCAGCGCCGCCCCGGCCAGCCCCGACGGCGGCACGCTCGACAGCAGCGCCAGCCCGGCCAGCCGGTGGCCCGGCCGCAGGCAATGCTGGGCGATCAGCCCGCCCATCGAATGGCCGACCAGCACGCAACGCCCGCCCAGCCGCGCGATCGCCGCCTCGACGTCGGCGATGTAATCGGCCAGCGAGGCGAAGGTGGCGTCGCCGCCGCTGCCGCCATGGCCGCGCAGCGACACCGCATAGGCGGGATAGCCGGCGCGGGCGATGGCGGGCAGGAACCGTTCCTCCCACACCCAGGCGCCGCAATAGGAGCCATGGACGAACAGCAGCGGCGGACGGTCCGTCGCCGCCGCCGGCAGGGCATGCAGCAATTCGAGTTGGTTCACCGCGCTGTCGGGCACGATCCGGGACTCCCTCGCCGTCCTCCGTCACCGCGCCGCCGCCGCCCGAGCGGGGCGACGCGGCGCGACACCATTCTGGATAGCACGAAGGCAGGGCCGGAACCGATTCCTTTCGTCGCGCGCAGGCGGCGAGCGGAGGGATTTCCTCCCGCAAGGGGAGCAGGCGCCGCGCTCAGAACAGCACGTCGTCTTCGAGATGGCTGGAGCGGATCTCCATCACGTCGGCGTTGCCGAGGCCGTAGCGGGCGAACACCCGCACGTCCGGCTCCTCGTCGGCGATCAGGGTCGCCAGTTCGATCAGATAGATCGCCTCGCCGGCCAGCAGCGGATTGAGCCGATGTGGGCTGGGCGCCACGGTGATGATCGCACTCATTTCTGGTTGGCCCCCTACCGTCCACACGTCTTAGCCTGTCGAGCAGCCTACCATCGAATTGTGAGGAAGGTTTGCTGTGGGCGTGAACGGGCGGTAAACGGGCGCCGACTTTCGCGGTTGACGTGCCGAACGCCCGAACCGCCGGCCCGCTCTGGCCGGCGGTCCGGGCGAGCGCGCTCAGGGACGGATCGGCTGGACCCGGCCGGCAACCTGCTTGGCGCGGGTGATCGCCTCGTCAACCGAGGCGCCGGTGGCCAGCGCCACCCCCATCCGCCGCTTGGGAAAGCTTTCCGGCTTGCCGAACAGACGCAGGTCGCTGCCCGGCACCTGCAACGCCTCGGCCAGCCCCTCGAAGGCGATGCCGGTGGCGTCGAGCCCGCCATAGATCACCGCCGAGGCGCCGGGGCTGGTCTGGGTCACCTCGACCGGCAGGCCGAGGATGGCGCGGGCATGCAGCTCGAACTCGGACAGGCGCTGCGAACACAGCGTCACCATCCCGGTGTCGTGCGGACGCGGGCTGACCTCGGAGAACCACACCTGATCGCCCCGGACGAACAGCTCGACCCCGAAGATGCCGCGCCCGCCCAGCGCGGCGGTGATCCGCCCGGCGATGTCGCGCGCCGCCTCGCGCGCCGCCGGGGTCATCGCCTGGGGCTGCCACGACAGCACGTAATCGCCCTCGACCTGGATGTGGCCGATCGGCTCGCAGAAATGGGTGACGACCTGGCCATCCGCCCCCAGCGCCCGCACGGTCAGCTGGGTGATCTCGTAATCGAAGCGGATGAAGCCCTCGACGATCACCCGCGGCAGGGCGACCCGGCCGGCCTTCATCGCATGGGCCCAGGCGGCGTCGATCCCGTCGGGACCGGTCACCACGCTCTGGCCCTTGCCCGAGGACGACATCACCGGCTTGATCACGCAGGGATAGCCGATGCCGCCGGTGATCGCCGCCTCGACCTGTTCGCGCGATTCGGCGAAGGCGTAGGGCGAGGTCGGCAGGCCGAGCGTCTCGGCGGCGAGGCGGCGGATGCCCTCGCGGTCCATCGTCAGCCGGGCGGCGCGGGCGGTGGGGATCACCTCGGCGATCTGTTCGCGCTCGATCTCAAGCAGGGTGTCGGTGGCGATCGCCTCGATCTCGGGCACCACCAGATGGGGGCGTTCCTGCTCGATCACCCGGCGCAGGGCGGCGCCGTCGGTCATCGGCAGGACGTGGCTGCGGTGGGCGACCTGCATCGCCGGGGCGTTGGCATAGCGATCGACCGCGATCACCTCGACACCGAGGCGCTGCAACGCGATCACCAGTTCCTTGCCCAGTTCGCCCGCGCCCAGCAGCATCACCCGGGTGGCGGACGTGCTGAGGGGGGTTCCGATACTCATGGCCGGGTCTCTCCGTGGGGGGATTCAATCAATCCTTCAGTCTAGAGCGGATCGAGGCCGGACGGAAAGATGAAATTCCCTTGAAATCAAGGGATTCCCGCGCGGCCTGTCCTCCGGCGCCCCCCCAGGCGACGGGCGGACAAACCGCAACGCGCTTCCCATATTCCAGACATCAAGCCAGCTCGCCGCGAGGAGCCGATGACCATCCAGAGCCGCGCTGCCATCCCCGTTGCCCCCCGCCCCGCCGCCGCGCCGCCGCCGGCCGTGCTGCTGATCCATGGCCTGGGCGGCACCCCGGCCGAGATGCATGCGATCGCCCGCGCCGCCGCCGCCGCCGGCCATCCGGTGGTGCCGGTGCGGCTGGCCGGCCATTGCGGCAGCGAGGCCGACCTGGCCGCCAGCACCTGGCGGCACTGGCTGGCCAGCGTCGAGGCCGCCCACGACGCCGCGATCGCCGCCCATGGCCGGGTGGTGGTGGCCGGACTCTGTCTCGGCGCCCTGCTGGCGCTGGCGCTGGCCGACCGCCATCCGGCGACGGTGCGCGGCCTTGCCCTTTATTCGCTGCCGCTGCGCTATGACGGCTGGGGGGTGCCGCCGCTGACCCCGCTGCTGCTGCCGCTGCTGCTGGCCACCCGCTGGGGGCGCGACCACCGCTTCGTCGCCCGCGACCCGTTCGGGGTCAAGGATCCCCGCCGCCGCGCCGTGCTGGCCGCCGGCAAGCGCCGGGGCGACAGCCTCGCCGCCGGCGCCGCCGCGATCACCGGCCGCTCGCTGGCCGAACTCGACGCCCTGCGCCGCCACCTGCTGCCGCGCCTGCCCGCCATCACCACCCCGGCGCTGATCGTCCACGCCGTCGAGGACGACATCGCCGGGCCGCGCAGCCCGCGCGCGCTGGCCGCCGCCCTGGGCGGGCCCAACCGGATCCTGTGGCTGCACGATTGCTACCACATGATCACCCTCGACCGGCAGCGCGACCGCGTCGCCCGCGAGACCGTCGCCTTCTTCGCCTCGCTGGCGGCATGAGACCCGGCGGGCGAGGCGCGCTACTCGACCAGCGGGCGGCAGCGGGCGCGGGTGACCCCGGTCAGCTTGCATTCGGTGACGTCGTCCCACACCCGCAGGATCAGCCAGGTGCCGTCCTTGCGGTAATCGAGCCGGATGTTCTCGAACGCCCCGCCCTGATAGACCGGCCGGCCCTTGAGGTCGCGGAACACCATCAGCGGGCAGGCCCGCACCCGGTCGCAGATCGCCACCGATTCGAAGCTGATCATCACCGTCGCCTCGGAGCGGGCGACCCGCAGGGTGACCGGGCGGCCGGCGGCGTCGGCGCGGGCGAACAGCTCCTTGCCGTAGCGGCGGGCGGCCTTCAACTCGTCGGCCGAGGGGGCGCGCCAGGTCTCGACATAGACCCGGGTGCCGACCGGCGTTTCCGCCGCCGCCGGCCCCGCCCCGGTCAGGCCGGCGGCCAGGGCCAGCAGCAGGGCGGCGACACGACCCCTCATCTTCGATTCACGCATGGCTTGGTCATCGCGGCGAAACAATTCGGCAACCGGGTTGGGATATCCTACCCCAGGGCGGTTTGCTATGGTGGCCCCGATTAGACAGGAAAGAGGTTGAAAAAACGTCGATGCGACGGAACCGCAATGCCAAGATCATCGCCACCCTCGGCCCGGCCAGTTCCTCGGCCGAACAGATCGAAAGCCTGTTCGTCGCCGGCGCGGACGTGTTCCGGCTGAATTTCAGCCATGGCAGCCACGCCGACCACGCCGCCCGGATCGAGGCGATCCGCGCCCTGGAGGCCAAGTTGCAGCGGCCGATCGCCATCCTGGCCGACCTCCAGGGGCCGAAGCTGCGGGTGGGCGATTTCGTCGGCGGCCGGGTGCGGATCGAACGCGGCGCCGAATTCCGCCTCGACATGGCCCCGGAGGACGGCACCGAGCGCCGCGCCCATCTGCCCCACCCCGAAGTGTTCCAGGCGCTGCATCCGGACAGCGAATTGCTGCTCGACGACGGCCGCATCCGGCTGCGGGTGGTCCAGTGCGGCGGCGATTTCGCCGAGACCCGGGTCGAGGTCGGCGGCGAACTGTCCAACCACAAGGGGGTCAACGTCCCCAACGTGATGCTGCCGCTGTCGCCGCTGACCGCCAAGGACCGCGCCGACCTCGAATTCGCGGTGGCCCACGGCGCCGACTGGATCGCACTCAGCTTCGTCCAGCGCCCGGGCGACGTGATCGAGGCGCGCCGGCTGATCTCGGCCCATGTCGGCTCGCGGGTGCGGATCCTGTCCAAGCTCGAAAAGCCCTCGGCGATCGATCATCTCGAGGAGATCATCGAGCTGTCCGACGCGGTGATGGTGGCGCGCGGCGATCTCGGGGTCGAATGCCCGCCCGAGACGGTGCCGATCCTGCAGAAGCGCATCCTCCACGCCTGCCGCCGCACCGGCCGCCCGGTGGTGGTGGCGACCCAGATGCTCGATTCGATGATCCACGCCCCGGCGCCGACCCGGGCCGAGGCCTCCGACGTCGCCACCGCGATCTATGACGGCGCCGACGCGGTGATGCTGTCGGCCGAAACCGCCGCCGGCGATTTCCCGACCGAAGCGGTGACGATGATGAACCGGATCATCACCCGGGTCGAACAGGATCCCCATTACGCGGTGATCGCCGCCGCCTCCCGCCTCGACCCCGATCCGACCACCCGCGACGCGATCAGCGCCGCCGCCCGTCAGGTCGCCCACACCATCAATGCCGCCGCGATCGTCGCCTTCACCTCGTCGGGCTCGACCACCCTGCGGGTGGCGCGCGAACGGCCCGACCAGCCGATCCTGTCGGTCACCGCCGATATCGAGGTGGCGCGTCAGCTCGCCTTGGTGTGGGGGGCGCACTCGATCATGGCCAAGGACGTGCGCAGCTTCAGCGAGATGGTGCAGAAGGCGGTCGCCGTCGCCCAGAGCGAGGGCTTCGCCAGTCCGGGCGACCGGGTGGTGATCGCCGCCGGCGTGCCGTTCGGCCTGTCCGGCACTACCAACATGCTGCGGGTGGCGGAAATCGATCCGCCGGCGCCGCTGACCTGAGAAAAAGGGGAAAAAGGAAGCGGGCGCTGCCCGCACCCGCCAAGGGCCGCAAGGCCCTTGGATCCCACTCCCTGTTCGGGCGTCAGCCGATCGTCCAGACCGGAACCATCACCCACACCGGCATCCAGGCCGGCACCGGCCGGGTCTGAACGGTGGCGGCGGGCGCCGGGGCGCGGCGGCGGCGGACCTCGTCCAGGTCGATGATGGTGGCGGTGGCAGGCATGGCGACGATCCTTCTGCTGAAGCCGGGCGACGCGGTGACGCCAAGGCTAGAACCGTCCCCGCTTGGCTGTCAATCTATAAAAATAGTAGACTTGTCTTGATTTTGGCGCGGACGAGCCGGCGCCACAACGGAGGGAAGTGCGGCCCAACCACGCCGGCCGGTTGTCCCCCACCGCCCCCGGGCGCAGGATTCTTCCCGTCGGGACTTCCGGGTGGATGCCCCCCGTCGAGGAGAGCCGAAATGATGACCGCGATGCCGATGCCGACGATGACCGGAACCATGCCGATGATGAACGGCATGACCATGATGCCGGGCATGGGCGGCACGATGCCGATGATGAACGGCATGACCATGATGCCGGGCATGGGCGGCACCATGCCGATGATGAACGGCATGACCATGATGCCGATGATGATGCCCACCCCGTGCTGCGCGATGACCTGCGAGATGACCGCCGACGGGATGACCTGCAAGATCACCCCCGCCCCCGGCATGACGATGGAGGCGATGAAGGCCATCTGCGACCGCATGACCGCGATGATGGCGATGGGCATGCCGATGATGATCACCTGCAATGGCATGCCGATGATGATGGCGATGACCGCCTGATGTCGTCGCCCCGGCGGACCGGGCGGCGCCGTGCCGCCCCGGCCCCGTCCGGTTGCCGTTTCCCTCCGTGTTCCCCGGCCGGTCAGGCGGCGAAACGCTTGACGTAGCGGCCGGCGATATCGGCGGCGTTGACCACCACCAGCACGTCGGTGGTGTTGAACTGGTGATCGATCACCGCCCCGGCGCCGATGGTGCCGCCCAGACGCAGATACCCCTTCAGCAGCGGCGGCAGCGAGGCCAGCACCCGCCGGGCGTCCCACGGCGCGGCGAGGCCGGCGAAATCGACGCTGTCGCGGCCGGCCAGGGCGCGGGCGCGCAGCTCGGGCGGGGCGAGGTGGTTGTCGCGCAGATAGGTCAGTTGCGGCGCCAGCGCCGCCGGATCGGTGCCGTGCAGGCTGCCGCAGCCGAACAGCAGGCGGATGTCGTGCTCGACCATGTAGGCGGCCAGCCCCTGCCACAGCATTTGCAGGGTGCCGCGATGGCGCCAGCGGGCATCGACGCAGGACCGGCCCAGTTCCAGCACCTCGCCCGGAATCGCCAGCAGCGGGCCGAGATCGAACTCGTCCTCGGAATAGAACCGGCCGACCCGGGCGGCGGCGGCGCGGCGGATCAGGCGGTAGGTGCCGACCACCTCGCCCTCGGCCAGCACCAGCAGATGATCGCACACCGCGTCATAGGCGTCGAAGTCGCGTTCGAGCGCCCGCATTTCCGCGGTGGGCTTGGCCCCCATTTCCTCGTAAAACACCCGGTAGCGAATCCGCTGCGCGGCGGCGACCTCGTCGGGATCGCGCGCCAGCCGCACCTCGATGGCACCGGCGGCGGCGGGCAGGAGGGCTTGGACGACCATGTCCTGGTGAGTCAAGGCACACCTCGGCAAATGAAGGATTGATGACGATCGGGACAAACGGAGCGCAACGAAGACAAGGCCGTGAAATCCCCCGATAAAATAACCGGGAGAGTCCCGGTCCGACCCTGGATCGACCAGATGCTTCCGTTCGATGTCCGACTGGTGACATATATCTTGAAGACTTGTTCAATCGTGATGAATTAATTATTACACGGAAAACGCCCAGGACGGCATCGCGCCGCCCCGGGTCGTCGTGCGGCAGGAGGGGAAACAGCGACAATGGCGGAGACGCGGATAGCCTTCGTCGAAGGATTCCAGTTCTCGTTCCATCCCGAGCCGGCGGCGACGCCGACCCGCCGGGTCGGCACCCGCTGGGAGGTGCGCAACTGGGATTGTCAGGTCGAATATGACGGCGAGTGGTGCCGCTTCACCCTGCACGAGTTCAATGACGGGGTGTTCGAGCCCTCGGCCCTGCTCGGGGTGTTCAGCGATTTCGCCGGCGCCGCCGCCACCGAGGTGACGCTGCGCTGGCTCCAGCGCCGGCTCGCCGAAAAGGATCAGCGCGCCCGCCGCCAGCGCGATCTGCTGCTCGGGGTGGTGGCGGTGGTGGCGGCGCTGGGGCTGGCGGCGGTGTCGCTGCGCTGACCCGATGTGTTTTGCCGGGGCTCGGGTCGTTGCACCGGCTCGGGCCCCCACCCCATATGCAGGGAGTTCCCGTCGCCCGGCCGCAAGGAGACCCCCGCCATGCCCAATCCGTTCGATCCCCGTCTCGCGGTCACCGCCGACACCGCCCTGCCCGGCCGGGCCGAGGCGATGGTGGTGCCCGAGCGCCACGCCGTGCTCGGCACCCCGCTGCTGCCGCCCTTCCCCGCCGGCATCGAGACCGCCCTGTTCGCCCTCGGCTGCTTCTGGGGCGCCGAGCGGCTGTTCTGGACCGAGCCCGGCATCCATTCGACCTCGGTCGGCTATTGCGGCGGCTTCACCGCCAATCCGACCTATGACGAGGTCTGCTCCGGCCGCACCGGCCACGCCGAAACCGTGCTGGTGGCGTTCGACCCGGCCCGGATCGGCTATGAGCGGCTGCTGCGGCGGTTCTGGGAAGGCCACGACCCGACCCAGGGGATGCGCCAGGGCGCCGATGTCGGCAGCCAGTACCGCTCGATGATCCTGACCGACGGCCCGGCCCAGCAGCAAGCGGCGCGGGCCTCGCTCCAGCGTTATCAGGCCGCGCTCGACCGCGCCGGGCGGGGGCGGATCACCACCGAGATCGTCCCGGCCGGCCCGTTCTACTGGGCCGAGGCCGACCATCAGCAATATCTCGCCCACAATCCCGGCGGTTATTGCGGCCTGGGCGGCACCGGGGTCCGGCTGGACTGAACCGGGCGCGGGCGCCTTCGACGGTTGCGTGACGGCCGCTTCCATGCTTTCGTTTGGGGGTGAAGGCCGGCCTCGGGCAGCTCCCGGCGGCTTCCGGCAGACCAGGCTCGCTCTCGTTCGGGGGGATCAGGGAAATGCGCTGGCCATGCTCCGCCGTCGGCCGCCCGGGGAAGACCCGGCGATGACCAAGCCCTATGTCGTGGCGGTCTTCAACCAGAAGGGCGGCATTTCCAAGACCACCACCAGCACCAATCTCGCGGTGTGCCTGGCCGCCTACGGCAAGTCGGTGGTGGTGATCGACCTCGATTCCCAGGCGGATTCGACCAAGAGCCTGGGGGTGGATTCCAAGCTCCGCCAGGGCGTGTTCGACCTGTTCATCAACCGCATCCCGGTCGGCGAGGTGATCCAGCCCACCCCGTTCGAGGGGGTGCGGGTGATCCCCTCGACCTACAATCTGGCCGGAATCGAGCTGAAGCTGTCGGAATTGCAGAATTCCCAGCGTACCCTCAGCGCGATCCTGGCCACCGCCGAACTCGATTGCGACTATGTGGTGATCGACTGCCCGCCGGCGCTGGGGATCCTGCCGCTCAACGCCCTGGCCGCCGCCAACGCGGTGATCATCCCGGTCACCGCCACCCCCTACGCCAATGACGGGCTGCTGCGCACCCTGCCCTCGATCAAGTACGTCCAGGAGGGGCTCAACAAGGGGCTGCTGCTGCAAGGGGTGCTGTTCACCATCCACGACCGCGACAAGACGGCGCGGCGGATCGCCGACCTGATCCGCGCCCGGCTCGGCGGCACGGTCTATCGCAGCCAGATCCCGCGCGACACCATGGTGATCGAGGCCGCCACCGCCGCGCTGCCGGTGTGCATCTACGCCCCGCGCTCGGCCGCCGGGCTGGCCCATCTCGATTTCACCGCCGAATTCCTCCACCGCCACGCCACCACCGCCGCCAAGAGCGCCGAGATGCTGTCGCTGCCGGCCAGCCGCGAGGCGGCGCTCGACCGCCTGCTGGCGTGGCGCGACAAGGTCGCCGCCGCCGCCGCCCCCGCCGCGGGGGTGCGCGACCGCAAGGACCGGCTCGACCGCCTGCTCTATGGCGACCGCTCGCGCCTCGAACGCTGGCACCTCGCCTTGATCCATTTTTTCATCGACAACCGGCTCGGCCTGGCCCTGCTGGTGCTGGCGATGCTGGCCAGCGCGGCGATCCTGGTCGGAGCCGGATTGCAGGGGCTGCGCCATCTGTGGGACGGCGCCTCGATCGGCGCGTTCTGACCGCCCGGCCGACGAAAGAGAGGCCGCGCGGCAACCCGCGCGGCCCGAGGTCAGGGAGGAAACGTCCAGGAAAGACAGCAGCACACCGGCGAAACCGGCAACGCTTGCTGCACTGCAAAACCATAAGCCCGTCCGCTGTGCGGCGCAACATAAAAGCTCGGAACCGGGGCGATCAGTCCGGCTCGGCCGGCCAGGGGCCGCTGGCGCCGACGAACAGATGGACCCGGCGCAGGGCGAGCGCCACCGCCGCGCCGCGTCCGAGGCCGAGCGGCTCGAACCCGTCGCGCTCCGCCTCGGCGTCGAGCAGGGTGCCATCGGGCAGGCGCAGCTCGCAGCGGACCAGCGGCCCGACCCGGGCGATCTGCCCCAGCACCGCCCCGGCAGGCCGCCCCGGCCCGGGCGGGGCGATCCGCACGTCGCGCGGCCGGACGAAGGCGGTGGCGTCCCCGTCCGGCGCCTCGACCCGCAGCGCCACCCCGGCCACCACCACCCGGCCGGCGGCGACGCGACAGGGCAGCGCGGTGACATGGCCGAGGAAGCCATAGACGAACGGGCTGGCCGGGGTATCGTAGATCGCCGTCGGGCTGCCGGCCTGTTCGATCCGGCCCTGGTTCATCACCACCACCTCGTCGGCGACTTCCAGCGCCTCTTCCTGGTCGTGGGTGACGAACACCCCGGTCAGGCCCAGTTCGTCATGCAGCCGCCGCAGCCAGCGCCGCAATTCCTTGCGCACCTGGGCGTCGAGCGCGCCGAACGGCTCGTCGAGCAGCAGGAAGCGCGGCTCGACCGCCAGCGCGCGGGCCAGCGCCACCCGCTGGCGCTGACCGCCCGACAATTGGCTGGGATAGCGCCCGGCCAGCCCCGACAATTGGACCAGCTCGAGCAGGTCGGCGACCCGGCGGGCGATCTCGGCCTTGGCCGGCCGGTCGCGGCCGCGCCGCACCGTCAGGCCGAAGGCGACGTTGTCGGCGACGCTCATGTGGCGGAACAGGGCGTAATGCTGGAACACGAAGCCGATCCCCCGCTGCCGCGTCGGCAGATGGGTGGCCTCGGCCCCGTCGAGCCAGACGCTGCCCGCGTCGGGCGCCTCGAGCCCGGCCAGGATCCGCAGCAGGGTGGTCTTGCCCGAACCGGACGGGCCGAGCAGCGCCACCAGCCGACCCGGCTCGACCCGCAGCGACACCGCATCGAGGGCGCGGAAGGCGCCGAACCATTTGCTGACCGCACGAAGCTCGATCACCGGCTGATGTCCCGATCACAAGGGCGGAAGCCCCCAGGCTGCCCCGTTTCGACCGCGAGGGAAAGCCCCGATGTGGGCGCCGCCCACCCCCGCCAAGGGCCGGGGGCCCTTGGATCCCCTCGATGCTCCTTCGCGCCCCAACCAAAGGGTTCCAAGGGCCCTCGGCCCTTGGCGGGTGCGGGCAGCGCCCGCGCCTGCGATCACTCCACCAACCCAGCGCATCGATGGGGTGACAGCCGGCGGCATCGGGGCTAGGCTGGGTCTTTCCCCGTCAGACGGAGCCAGAAATCATGTCCGGACGCATCGACGCCCGCCTTGCCGAGCTGGGGCTGGTCCTGCCCACCCCGGCGGTCGCGGTGGCCAATTACCTGCCGTTCGTGGTCAGCGGCCCGCTGCTGTTCGTCTCCGGCCAGTTGCCGTTCGCCGACGGCAAGGTGGCGGTGACGGGACGGCTGGGCGAGAGCGTGTCGATCGAGGACGGCCAGCGCGCGGCGCGGCTGTGCGCGATCAACCTGCTGGCCCAGGCCCGGATCGCCGCCGGCGGCGATCTCGACCGCGTCACCCGGCTGGTGCGGCTGGGCGGCTTCGTCGCCTCGACCCCCGATTTCACCGGCCAGCCGCAGGTGCTGAACGGCGCTTCCGACCTGTTCGTCGCGGTGCTGGGCGAGGCCGGGCGCCATGCCCGCGCCGCGGTCGGCGTCGCCGCCCTACCGCTCGGCGCGGCGGTCGAGATCGAGGCGGTGTTCGAACTGGATTGACCGCGATCCCGCCCCCGCCCCCCTCCCCGGAGGGGTTGGCGGCGGAGCAACCGGGCGATCGGGCGGAAATCCGGGCCAAATTACCTCAAGTACACTTGCAACGCCCCTTTTCGATCCTCTAGGATCCCGGCCTGTCATCGATCCGCCACCCGCCAGGGCGGGGGGGACCGGACAGCGTTGCATGATCGGGAAACGCTCGCGCGCGTGCAGGGGCATGCGCCGCCCGTTGCGGGCAGGACCCAGGCTCGAACCGCCGGGAGACGGGGGGTATGCCGCTCCCGGCAGGTCGGAGGGAGGAAGGGATGGATTACGAGCAGTATTTTGGCAAGCGGATCGCGGACCTGAAGGCGGACGGTCGCTATCGCGTCTTCGCCGACCTCGAGCGCATCTGCGGCCGGTTCCCGGTGGCGCTCAACCACCGCGACGGCAAGACCCGCGAAGTGGTGGTGTGGTGTTCCAACGATTATCTCGGCATGGGCCAGCGCGCCGAGGTGCTCGCCGCCGCCCATGAGGCGATCGACCGCTGCGGCGCCGGCGCTGGCGGCACCCGCAACATCTCGGGCACCAACCACTACCATGTGCTGCTCGAGCAGGAACTGGCCGCGTTCAACGCCAAGGAAGCGGCGCTGCTGTTCACCTCGGGCTACGTCGCCAACCAGACCACCCTGTCGACCCTGGGCGCCACCCTGCCCGGCTGCATCATCTTCTCCGACGCCCTCAACCACAATTCGATGATCGAGGGCATCCGGCACGGCCGGTCGCACAAGCACATCTTCAAGCACAACGACCCGGCCGACCTCGACCGCCTGCTGGCGGCGGCGCCGAAGGATGCCCCCAAGGTGGTGGCGTTCGAGTCGGTCTATTCGATGGACGGCGACATCGCCCCGATCGCCGAGCTGTGCGACGTGGCCGAGAAGCACAACGCGATGACCTATCTCGACGAAGTCCATGCCGTCGGCATGTACGGCGCCGAGGGCTCGGGCGTGGCCGAGCGCGACGGGGTGCGCGACCGCATCACCATCATCCAGGGCACCCTGGCCAAGGCGATCGGCGTGGTCGGCGGCTACATCGCCGCCAGCCAGGCCTGCGTCGATTACATCCGCAGCTTCGGCCCCGGCTTCATCTTCTCCTCGTCGATGCCGCCGGCCACCGCCGCCGCCTGCCTCGCCTCGATCCGCTACCTGCGCCACCACCCCGAACTGCGGGTCAAGCACCAGGAGCGGGCCGCGACCTGCAAGCGTCGCCTGTCCGAGCGCGGCATTCCGGTGCTGCCGTCGGTCAGCCACATCGTCCCGGTGATGGTCGGCAATGCCAGCCTGTGCAAGCAGGCCAGCGACATGCTGCTCGACGAGTACGACATCTACGTCCAGCCGATCAATTACCCGACCGTCCCGGTCGGCACCGAGCGGCTGCGCATCACCCCGACCCCGCTGCATGACGACGCCCAGATGGATCATCTGGTCGAGTCGTTCTGCGCGGTGTGGGACCGGCTCGGCATTCCGAAGGCCGGCGAGCAGGCCAAGGCCGCCGAATAAACCCGGCGGACCGCGACGGAACGACGGCGGGGGAGCGATCCCCCGCCGTTTTTTTTCAGGGTCATCACGGCGGCGGGGGAAAGAGCCCTCTCACCCTTGCCGTCATGCGCGGACTTGATCCACGCATCCATGGGAGCCGCATGATCGGACGATGCCGGGCGGTTGGGTCTACATCATGACGAACAGGCCGAATGGGACGCTGTACATCGGCGTCACCAGCGATCTGGCGCGCCGTGTGTGGGAACACCGGGAGGGCGTGACCGATGGCTTCACCAAACGCTACGGCTTGAAGCGGCTGGTCTACTTCGAGAGGCACGAGGACATCCGCCTCGCCCTGCAACGAGAGAAGACCCTCAAGCACTGGTCCAGGGCGTGGAAGGTTGCGCTGATCCTGGCAGACAACCCGACCTGGGATGATTTCTACCCGCTTCTGGCATAGCCGTGGATGGCCGGGTCAAGTCCGGCCATGACGGGGGGGAATGGACTTTTCGCCAGCCGTCGAGGCGCTTTCAACGAGGAGTCATGGCCGGGCTTGACCCGGCCATCCACGCTGTCGGTGCACCCCCGCCCGGCTACACCTTGTGGTACTGCGTGAACCACTCGATGAATTTCGGCACGCCGACGCTGATCGGGGTGGTGGGGGCAAAGCCGACGGCGCCCGGCTGGCATAGCCGTGGATGGCCGGGTCAAGCCCGGCCATGACGGGAGGGGGAATGGACTTTTCGCCAGCAGTCGAGGCGCCTTCAAGGAGGAGTCATGGCCGGGCTTGACCCGGCCATCCACGCTGTCGGCGCGCCCCCCGCCCGGCTACACCTTGTGGTACTGCTTGAACCACTCGATGAATTTCGGCACGCCGACGCTGATCGGGGTGGTGGGGGCGAAGCCGACGTCGCGGCTGATCGCGTCGATGTCGGCGAAGGTTTCCTTGACGTCGCCCGGCTGCATCGGCTCGAACAGGATGGTGGCCTTGCGCCCGAGCGATTGCTCGACCAGCCCGATGAAATCCATCAGCTTTTCCGAGCGGTGATTGCCGATGTTGTAGACCCGGCAAGGCGGCGACACCCCGTCATCGGCCGGCGGATGGTCGAGCACGCCGACCACGCCCGAGACGATGTCGTCGATGAAGGTGAAGTCGCGCCGCATCTCGCCGTTGTTGAACACCCGGATCGGCTGGCCGGCCAGGATCGCGGTGGCGAACAGGTAGGCGGCCATGTCCGGCCGGCCCCACGGGCCGTAGACGGTGAAGAAGCGCAGCCCGGTCGAGGGGATGCGGTAGAGATGGGAATAGGAATGGCTGATCAGCTCGCCGGCGCGCTTGGTGGCGGCATAGAGCGAGATCGGCTGATCGACCCGGTCATCGACCGAGAAGGGCAGCTTGGTATTGGCGCCATAGACCGAGGACGAGCTGGCATAGACGAAATGGCGGCAGGCCGGCAGGCGGCGCGCCAGTTCGAGCATCACCAGATGCCCCTCGATGTTGGCGTGGGTGTAATCGTGCGGCGCGGTCAGCGAGTGACGCACCCCGGCCTGGGCGGCGAGGTTGATGATGGCATCGATGCCGGGATGGGCCCGCTCGACCTCGGCGATCGCGGCGCGGTCGGCGATGTCGGCGCGGACGAACCGGAAATTGGCATGGGCGGTCAGCTGGGCCAGCCGCGCCTCCTTCAGCGCCACGTCGTAATAGGCGTTGAGATTGTCGAGCCCGAGCACTTCGTCGCCCCGCGCGAGCAGGCGCAAACAGGTGTGATAGCCGATGAAGCCGGCGGCTCCGGTGACGAGCACGGTCATGCGTCAATTCCTTTCGTCGAAGGCGACCTGATATAGCCCGAGTGGCGGCGGAAATCATCCCTCTTCGGGCGCGCGGCAGCCCCCGGCCGAAATGCGCCAACGACCATGCCCGGGTGTCAGGCCCGTGGCGAGGGGGACCGGGACCGCCGGCGAGAAAACCTCCGCCCGCCCCGGCTTTCCGCTTGATTCGCTCCCGGCGGCGCGGTTTGCTGATCGGAGCACCGGCGGCGGACGGCGGGCGACATGACGGACGAGACCGGCCCCGAAACGGGCACAGACACGGACGTGACGCTGGCCGAGGCGATCGGCACCGAGGCCGAGCGGGCCGAGTTGGCCTGCCGCGAGGGCGACGAGGCCGGCGCGCTCGACGCCCTGGCCCGACTGGCGCGGCTGGCCCCCGACCGGATCGGCGCGGCGCTGGCGGCGGCGCGGCTGCATCGCCGCGCCGGACGGCTGCGGCTGGCGCTGTCTTTGTGCCTCGACCTGCTCGCCCGCCATCCCGACGACATCGAAATCCGCCAGGAAGTGGCGGAATGCCTCGATCTGGCCGGCTGCGACGAGGCCGCCCGCGACCTGCACCGCCGCCTGCTGCGCGAACAGCCGGAAAAGGCGGCAAGCTGGTGCGGCCTCGGCCGGCTGCTGCTGCGCGAAGGCCATCTCGCCGCCGCCGAGGCCTGTCTGCGCCGGGCGCTGGCGCTTGATCCGGCCGATCTGCCGGCGCTGGAGGGGGTGGGCCGGCTGCTCGGCCGGCTGGGCGAAGCCCGGATGGCGGGCGACCTGCTGCGCGACGCGCTGTGCGTCGCCGCCCGCCCGGCGCCAATCCAGACCGCCCTGGCCGGGGTGCTGCTGGCCGAGGGGCGCGCCGCCGAGGCGCTGGCCTGGCTCGACCGCGCCCTGGCTCACGATCCGGCCGAGGCCGAGGCCCGTGCCCTGCGCGCCGAGCTGCACCAGCGGGCCGGACGGCGCGACGCCGCCTGGGAAGACGCCGCCTGGGCCCGCCGCCTCGCGCCCCCGCCCCCACCGCCGTTCGACGCGGTGGAACCATGGCAGGGCGAGCCGGTCGAGGGGCTGACCCTGTGGCTGTACCCCGAGGGGTCGCCGGCTCGGACCCTGCGGCTGCTGCGGGTGCTGCCGGTGCTGGCCGAACAGGGCATCGCGGCGGTGCTGCCGCTGCCGCCGCCCCTGCGGCCGCTGCTGGGCGAACCGCCGGCCGGGGTGCGGTTCGAGGCGGATCCGGCCGCGACCGCCCTGCCCCCGGGGGCACGGGTCGCCGCCCTGCCCGATCTACCCCGGCTGCTCGGCCTTGACCCGTTGCCGCCGCCATTGCCCCTGACCCCGCCGCCGCGTCCCCAGCCGCCGCTGGCGCGGCCGTTCGGCACCCGTCTGGCGGTCGGACTGGCCTGGGGCGGCGACGACCCCGCCGCCGCGCCGCCGCCCGAGGCCTGGCTCGACCTCGCCCTGGTGGCGGGGGTGGCCCTGTTCGGGCTGGAGCCGGCGGTGGCCGGCATCACCGACCCGACCCTGATCGGCGACCTCGCCCAGGATTGCGCCGACGCCGCCGACCTCGCCGCGCGGCTGGCCCAGCTCGATCTGGTGATCGGCCCGCCGTCGCTGGCGAGCGAACTGGCCGCCACTCTCGGCCGCCCGGTGTGGCAGATCGTGCCGGCCGGGGCCGACCCCTGCTGGGGCGAGACGGGCGAGACCACCCCGCTTTATCCATCGATGCGGCTGTTCCGCGCCGAACCGGGCCTGCCCCCGCCGCTGGAACGGATCGCCGCCGCCCTGGCCGAGGCCGCCGCCGGACCGGCGGCGGAGACGGTGGGGCCCTCCGACCCGTTCGACCCCGACGCCACCCTCGCCACCGGCCGGCTGCTGGCCCAGGCCGGACGGCGGGCGGCGGCGGCGATCTGCTTCCGCCGCGCCCTGACCCGGCGCGCCGACCCGGCGATCGCGGCCGAACTGGCCGACACCCTGCGCGCCCTGGGCCGGCCCGAGGCGGCGGCCACGGTGCTGGAACCCGCGCTGGCGGCCGCGCCCGAATCGGCCCCCTGCCGCCAAGCCCTGGCCCTGGTCCGGCGCGACCAGGGCCGGCTTGACGACGCGCTCGCCCTGCTGGACGGGCTGGCCACCGACACCCCCGGCCGCAACCAGACGCTGGCGGAAACATTGCTGGCCGCCGGCCGGGTCGAGGAAGGCCTCGCCCGGTTCGGCCGCGACCGCCCGCTTCCGCCCGAGCCGCGCTGGGACGGCGGCCCGCCCGAAGGGCGCGGGCTGGTGGTGGTGGCCGACGGCGACGCGATCGAGACGGTGCTGCTGGCCCGCTATTTGCCGCTGGCGGCGGCGCGCGGCGGGCTGGTCACCCTGGTGGCCCCGGCCGAACTGGCCGGGCTGCTCGACGGGCTGGCCGGGCTCGAAGCGGTGCGCCCGCCCGGCCCGGCCGGCGCGGACGAGGCCGGGGCGCTGCACGCCCGCCTCAGCGACCTGCCCCGGCTGCTGGGCGGCCCGGACGGGGTGCTGGCGCCGCCGACCCTGCCCTACCTGCCGCCACCGCCGGCGGCACGGCGGCGGGACGGACGGTTGCGGGTCGGGCTGGCCTGGGGCGGCGTGCCGCGCCGGGCCGCCTGCCCGCTCGAACCGCTGCTGTGTCTGGCCGCCGAGCCGGCGGTGACCCTGGTGGCGCTGGCCGGCAACGGCCCCGCCGCCGCCGAACTGGCCGCCGCCGGGGCGACCCTGCTGGTCGAGACCGCCGGCCCGGCCGGCACCGCCGGCCTCGCCGCCCGGCTGGCCGAGGTCGATCTGGTGATCGGCGGCGACCGGCTGGAAACCCACCTCGCCGCGGCGATGGGGTTGCCGGTGTGGCTGATCCCGCCGGCGACGCCGAACTGGCGCTGGCCGTGGCGGCACGAGGACAGCCCGTGGTACCCCTCGGCCCGGCTGTTCCCGCGCCGGCCGGACGAGGGCTGGCGCGAGACGGTCGCGCGGATCGGCGCCGCGCTGCGGGTGGTGGCGTCGTCCTCGGCGCAAACGACGCGGTTTCGTTTGACATCGTCGCGCGGCCCCTTATAGTTCCCGGCCTCTCTCCCGAGAAAGCGGGCGGGCGCCCTGTCTGGCGTGCCCACCCTCCCCCGGCCGGGCCGGATCATGGGCTATCGGGACAATGCGATCCGAGTGAATCGGAGCAAAGGAAGAGTATGAGCAAGCGTATCGAAGCGAAATTCAAGATCAACCGCCGCCTGGGCGCCAACCTGTGGGGCCGGGGCAAGAGCCCGCTGGCGCGCGGCAAGGAAAACCCGCCCGGCCAGCACGGTCAGCGCCGCAAGAAGCCGTCCGACTTCGGCACCCAGCTGATGGCGAAGCAGAAGCTGAAGGGCTACTACGGCAACATCGGCGAGAAGCAGTTCCGTCGTCTTTATGACGAGGCGGTGCGCCGTCGTGGCGACACCTCGGAGAACCTGATCGGTCTGCTCGAGAGCCGGCTGGACGCGGCGGTCTATCGCCTGAAGTTCGCCCCCTCGCCGTTCGCCGCCCGTCAGCTGGTCAACCATGGCCACATCCGGGTCAACGGCAAGCGCGTCAACATCCCGAGCTATCAGCTGCGCGAAGGCGACGAGATCTCGGTCAAGACCAAGTCGAAGGACATGGCGCTGATCGTCGAGGCCGCCCAGTCGCCGGAACGCGACGTGCCGGATTACATGGAAGTCGATCACAAGGACATGAAGGGCAAGTTCGTCCGCGTGCCGAAGCTGGCCGACGTGCCCTATCCGGTTCAGATGGAACCGAATCTGGTGGTCGAATTCTACTCGCGTTAATCTGAGTGCCGACACCGTTGCCCCGCCGGGGCGACGGTGCTTGCGCGGGAGCCGGTCTCCCGCCCGGTTGGGGCGTCGCCAAGTGGTAAGGCAGCGGTTTTTGGTACCGCCATGCGGAGGTTCGAATCCTCCCGCCCCAGCCAACCTTATGATGAAATAAGATCAGGCACTCCCAGGATCCAGACGCTCACAGCGTCGTTATGGGCGTACCAGAATTCCCACGGCGTTCTGAAGATTAAGCCCCTCTGGCAACCAGCTGGAGTTTTAAGACGGCGGCGCCGATCCCGCTTCACCTTGATGACGATGCCCCTCACCCGGCGCTCTCGCGGCCAGATCATGGACCGGGCGGTATGACATGGGGGGCGATCCTGTGGCTACTGCGTTAGAAAAAAACGCATCCGTGCCGGATGGGTCGTGCCGTGCTATCATTGACAGCACTGCCGTCACGGAGAAACGCCATGCCCCGCAGTCTCAGCGTCCGTAACCTTGACGAGGATCTGATCTTCCGTCTGAAGCGCCGGGCCGCCCGGCATGGGCGCTCGACCGAGGCCGAGCACAGAGAAATCCTGAGACTGGCGCTCGAAAGTGAGGCTGAACCCACGTTCGACGACCTGGCCGCCCAGTTCAGGGCGATGACCGCCGGGCGCAAAGCCACGCCCGCCGAGGTGCTCCTGCGGGAAGGCCGGGACGAACGGTGAGTGGCCTCGTCATCGACGCCAGCATCGCCGTCAAGTGGGTCGTGGACGAGGACGGCACCCAGGAGGCGCTGTCGGTACGCAAACATGCGCTCGTGGCTCCCGACCTTTTGATCCCTGAATGCGCCAACATTCTATGGAAGAAGGTGCGGTTGGGGGAATTGACGGTCGATGAGGCCGCGTTCGCCGCCCGCCTGTTGGCCCGTGCCGACGTTGATTTGGCTCCGATGCGCTCCTTGATGGAAGAAGCCACCCGCATCGCCGTGAGCCTCGACCATCCCGCTTACGACTGCCTCTATCTCGCCTTGGCCGAATCCCGTGGAATGCCGTTCGCCACCGCCGACGAACGGCTGTTACGCAAGGTTCGGCTTGATCAAACCGGGCGCTTCTCCGCCCGCGTTATCGGGTTGGCAGAAGCAGCCGCATTGCGGTGACGGCTTCCGGTACGCTCGCCGCTGCGGCGGGGCTGCCGCCCCGCACCCTGCCTGGAGGCTGGCGCCTCCAGACCTCTCCCTTTTTTTTCAAAAACAAAGGGGGTTTGGGGCATCGCCCCAAGCGGGTTCGGGCGGCAGCCCGACGACAGGCTATTCCGGCCGTTGCGACCGCAGCCGCTTGGTGGCGGCGTGTTTGCTCTTGCTGTCAAGGCGGCGGGTCTGACTTCCCTTGGTCGGCTTGGTCGGGCGCCGCACCGGGGGCGGCGGGGCGGCGGCCTCGCGCAGCAGCGCCACCAGCCGGTCGAGCGCCTCGGCGCGGTTGCGCTCCTGGGTGCGATGGGCCTGGGCCACCAGCACCAGCACGCCGTCGCGGGTCAGCCGGCCGCCGGCCACCGCCGCCATCCGCTCCTTGACCCGGTCGGGCAGCGAGGGAGAATGGCGAACGTCGAAGCGCAATTGCACCGCCGTCGAGACCTTGTTGACGTTCTGCCCGCCCGGCCCCGAGGCGCGGACGAAGGTCTCCTCGACTTCCTTCTCGTCGATGGCGATGCGGTGGGTGATCTGGATCATGCCGCGTTATAGCGGGGAACGCCCGCGCCGATCAAAACCTAAACCGCCGCCGCCGCCGGCAGGGTGAAGGTGAAGGTCGAGCCCATCCCGACGGTCGAGGCGACCCGGAGGGTGCCGCCCATCCGTTCGACGCTCTTCTTGCAGATCGCCAGCCCGATGCCGGTGCCGCCGCCGTACTCCTGGCGGCCGTGCAGGCGCTGGAACATCCGGAAGATCCGGTCGAACTGGCTGTCGGGGATGCCGATGCCGTTGTCGGCGACCGACACCGCGATCATCTCACCCTCCGAGCGACAGGAAATCGAGATTCCCGGCTGGCGGTCGGGCGGACAATATTTGATCGCGTTGGCGATCAGGTTCTGCAACACCCGCAGGCAATCCTCGCCATCGGCCTCGGCGATCAGGTCGCCGCCGGCGACGAACAGTTCGGCGCCGGATTCCTCGATCGCCACCTTGAGGTTGCCGGAAGCGCGGGCGATCACCTCGGCCAGGGCGAAGCGGCGGGTATGGGGCGCGCCGCGGCCGACCCGGGAATATTCCAGCAGGTCGAGGATCAGCGCGTCCATCCGCCGCGCCCCATCGACGGCGTAGCCGAGATATTCCTTGAGATCGGGGGTGACGGCCGGCCCCAGCTTGCGCTCGATCATGCCGAGATAGGACGCCACCATCCGGAGCGGCTCGCGCAGATCATGGCTGGCGACATAGGCGAACTGTTCCAGTTCGGCGTTGCTCTCCAGCAGGCGCTGCTCGGCCGCCTTGCGGCCCGACAGGTCGCTGAACACGCCGACGAGATGGCTCATCCGCCCGTCCTCGCCGCGCACCAGACTGATCGTCATCCACACCGGAAACGACTTGCCGCCCTTGCGCCGGCACCACACCTCGCCGCGCCACAGGCCGGTGTCGCGGGTGGACTCGATCAGGTCGCGATAGAACCCGCCGTCATGGCGCCCGGACAGCAGCACGCGCGGGCTGCGGCCGATCACCTCGGCGGCGGCAAAGCCGGTGAGTTCGCTGAAGGCACGGTTGACCGAGACGATCCGCTCGGCCTCGTCGGCGATGACGATGCTCTCGCCACTGTTCTCGAACACGCTGGCGGCGAGGCGCAGATCCTCCTCGCCGCGTTTGCGGTCGGTGATGTTGATGTGGCTGATCACCGCCCCGCCGATTCCGCCCTCGACCGGGGCGACATTCATCAGGAACCAGCGGAACTCGGTCGGGGAATGGCAGGGATATTCGCAGGTGAAAGATTCGCGTTCGCCGCGCAGCACCGCGCGCAGCCCGTCGGCGGCGGCGGCGGCCGACGCCCCGGCGGCGACGCAGGAATCGAGGTAATCGACCCCGGTGCCGGTGCGGTCGGGCCGGCCGCCATTGTCGGCGGCAAAGCGTTTCCAGGCGGCGTTGGTCAGGCGGATGATGCCGGCGTGATCGACCACCGCGACCTGATGCGGCAGCGAATTGATGTAGACCTGAAGCCGGCGTTCGGCGGCGGTCAGCCGGGTGACGTCGACGAAGGTGACCACCGCCCCGGCCAGGGCGCGGTCGGCGCGGCGATAGGGATGGATCCGCACCATCATCACCCGCCCGTCGGCGGCGATCGAGGCTTCCTGCTCGACCGGCAGGCCGCCGGCCAGCACCGCGTAGAGATCGTCGTCGAAGGTAGGATAATCGAGGCAGAGCTTGAGGTCGAACACCCGGCGGCCGATATCGGCCTCGGTCAGGGCGATCGAGCGGGCCACCGCCGGGGTGAAGCGACGGATCCGCCCGGACAAATCAAGAAACAGGGTGCCGATATCGGTGGCGGCGATCAGATTGTCGAGATCGTCGTTGAGGCGGGTCAGCTCCTCGACCTTGACGGTCAGTTCCTCGTTGAGGTTCTGAAGTTGCTCGTTGGCGCTCCGCAGTTCCTCATTCAGGTTTTCCGCCAGTTCCTCTCTGGAGCTTTTTCCCTTGGCCAAGGACGGCATCGTCGATTCTTCTCTTTTCGACACCGGAACGGGAACCAACCCCTCGCCGGATTCAGGTTTTAATCTACGCCCGCCAATCAGAGGATGAAATATCCAAAAGATCTGGGGCGAGGTCTGGGGTATCAACACGCAAAAAGAGAGCGGGGACAGGCCCCGCTCTCACAAAAACACGCCTCGCGACGGTCGTTTTACTTCAGGCTGGCACAGAAACGTTCGATCCGCTCGCACGCCTTGGTCAGCGCCTCGGTCGAGGTGGCGTAAGAGATGCGGAAATAGGGTTCGAGACCGAACGCCGCGCCCTGGACCACCGCGACGCCCTCGGCTTCGAGCAAAGCGGCGACGAAATCGCCGTCGCTGGCGATCAGCTTGCCGGCCGGGGTCTTCTTGCCGATCACGCCCTCGCAGCAGGGATAGACGTAGAAGGCGCCCTCGGGGGTGCGGCAGGTCAGGCCGGGGCAGCGGTTGAGCAGCCCGACCACCAGATCGCGCCGGGCCTTGAAGATCTCGGCGTTCTTCGGGATGAAGTCCTGGGTGCCGTTGAGCGCCTCGACCGCGGCGGCCTGGCTGATCGACGAGGTGTGGCTGACCGACTGCGACTGGATGGTGTTGATCGCCTTGATCAACGGCTGCGGCCCGCCGGCATAGCCGACGCGCCAGCCGGTCATCGCATAGGCCTTCGACACCCCGTTCATGGTCAGGGTGCGGTCGAACAGGCCGGGCTCGACCTGGGCGATGGTGGTGAATTCGAACCCGTCATAGACGAGGTGCTCGTACATGTCGTCCGACATCACCCAGACGTGGGGATGACGCAGCAGCACGTCGGCCAGCGCCTTCAGCTCGGCGCGGGTGTAGGCGGCGCCGGTCGGATTGGACGGCGAGTTCAGCACCAGCCACTTGGTCTTGGGGGTGATCGCCCGCTCGAGGTCTTCCGGCTGGAGCTTGAAGCCATGCTCGGCGGTACAGGCGACGAACACCGGCACGCCGCCGAACATCAGGGCGATGTCGGGATAGCTGACCCAGTACGGCGCGGGGACGATCACCTCGTCGCCGGGATTGAGGGTGGCCATGAAGGCGTTGAAGATCACGCCCTTGCCACCGACGCCGACGGTGATCTGATCCGGGGTGTAATCGAGCCCGTTCTCGCGCTTGAACTTGGCGACGATCGCCTGACGCAGCTCGAGGGTGCCGGCCGGCGGGGTGTACTTGGTCTTGCCGGCTTCCATCGCGCGGGCGGCGGCGGCCTTGATGTGGGCGGGGGTGTCGAAATCGGGTTCGCCCGCGCCCAGGCCGATCACGTCACGGCCGGCGGCCTTCAACTCGGCGGCCTTCTGGGTGACCGCGATGGTCGGAGACGGCTTGATGGCGGACAGCCGGTCAGCGATGAACGACATGGAACAGCCTCGGATGATCAGGGGAAATGCGGCCGACGAAATTACCCGCCTCCCCGCCCGCAAGCAAGGGCGGCATGCCTGTGCTTCGCCAGACGCGGGCTCCGCCCGCACCCGCCAGGAGCCAGCGGCTCCTGGACCAGCCTCAATGGTCGGGAGCCCGATCAGCCTTCAGCTTGGGCTCTGGCGCCGGCCGCACACGACAAACCGAAGCAGGTCCAGGAGCCGCTGGCTCCTGGCGGGTGCGGGCAGAGCCCGCCTTTTACCTCATAAATCCAGATCGGCCGGCGCCTTGCCGGCGCGGTGGCGCTGCCAGATCTCGGCATAGGCGCGTTCGAGATCGCGGGCGAAGCGGGCCGGATCGAACGGCACCGCCCCGGGCAGCAGCGCCAGCAGCCGCGCCCGCAGTTCGGCACGGCGGGCGGGATCGCGGCCGAGAGCGATGGCAAGATCGCGCAGCCCGTCCGGCCCATCGGCGACCAGCTCGGGCAGGCCGACGGCACTCAGCAGCGAGGCGGCAACCCGGCTGGCGAGGCGGGGGCCGGCGCAGGTGACCAGCGGCACCCCGGTGCGCAGGGCGTCGGCGGCGGTGGTGTGGGCGCCGCAGACCAGGGCGTCGAGGAACAGATCGGCGGCGGGCAGGCGGGCGAGATGCTCGGCGCGGGGCAGGCGCGGCGCCCAGATCAGGCGGTCGCGGGCGATGCCGGCGGCCTCGGCCACCGTTTCCAGCCGCGCGCGGGCCGGGGCCGGCGGGGCCAGTTGCCACAGCACCGCCCCGGGCAGCGCGGCAAGGATCTCCAGCCACAGCGCGAAGCTGGCGCGGTCGAGCTTGCGGTGACCATTGAACGACCCCAGCACCAGGGCGTCGTCGGGCAGGCCGAGGGCGGCGCGCGGCGGCGGCGGCACGGGCGGAGCCCAGGCCTGATTGATCTGGTAGCCGTGCGGCAGGCGGATCAGCGCCTCGGCGAAATGGTCGCGCTGGCCGGGCGGCACCAGCACCGGATCGACGATGGTGTAATCGATCCACGGTGCCGCCGGGCTGGCGGCGAGGCCGAGCCAGGCCAGTTGCAGCGGCGCCGGACGATGGGCGGCGATGCCGGGGCGGGCATGGCGGGTGAACACCGACAGATCGACCAGCAGATCGATCCCGGCCGCCACCAGCCGCTCGGCGGCGGCGCGGTCGCCGATGCCGCGCAGGTCGAGGAAGGCGTCGCTGTCGGCGGCGATCCGCTCGCGCCAACCCGAACCGTCGTCCGGCCCGACCGAGGCCACCACCACCCGCACCCGGGCGCGGTCATGGGCGCGGAACAGGTCGCCGGCCAGATGCATCGTCGCGTGCTCGCGGATGTCGGGCGACAGATAGGCCACCGTCAGCGGCGCCCCCGGCGGCGGGGCCGGGCGGGAGCGGTCGGTCAGCGGACGCGGCAAGGCGGGGACGCGGAAGGCGGCCTCGGCGGCGGCGATCCGCCGCATCTCCGCCCCCGAGAACGGGAAGAACAGCGCCTCCTGCACCGGCAGCACCAGCACGCCGGGGCGGGCCTGGGCGAGATCGCGCCGCAGCTCGGCCAGCACCGCCGCCTCGCCGTCCCAGTCGGCGCTTTCGCGGCAGGCGCGCAGCAGGTGGCCCCGGGCCTGGACCAGCCCGGGATCAAGCGCCAGGGCGGCGCGCAGCCGCTCGACCGCCTCGGCCTGACGCCCCAGCCGCAACAACGCCTGCCCGAGCAAGGCGTGCAGGTCGGCGCGGCGGGGATGGCGGGCGATCCCGGCGGTCAGCACCTCGGCCGCCGCCTCGGCGTCGCCGCCCAGCAGCAACTGGCCGAGATTGACCGGGCCGCCGGGATGGGCCGGCGCCACCCGGATCAGGGCGCGGTAGGCCTCGGCCGCCTCGGCGGCGCGGTCGAGCCCGCGCAGGGCGTTGCCGAGCGCCAGCAGCGCCTCGGGGTCGCCGCGCCCGGCCAGCGGTTGGAGCAGCGCCACCGCCTCCTCGGCGCGGTCGAGCAGCATCAGCCCGCGCGCCTTGCTGAAGCTGGCGGCGGGATGGCCGGGCGCGGCGGCGAGGATGCGGTCGAGATGGCGCAGCGCCGGAGCCGGCTGGCCGGCGGTCAGCAGCATCAAGGCGAGGTTGTAGCGGGGCGGGATCGCCTGGGGCAGCGCCGCCACCACCTTTTCCAGCGCCGCCAGCGCCGGCTTGACCTTGCCGGCCTGGGCCAGGGCGACGGCGCGGGCCATCTCGCGCTCGGGATCGATCATCCGCCCCTCCCCCAGATGTCGCCCTGCTTGCGGAAACGCTGCGGCCGGTGCGAGCGGAAGCGTTCGCCGCTCCATTCCCGCACCGTCACCTCGATCTGGCGGGATTCGAGCCGGATCAGGCAATAGCCGTTGGGCTCGCCCCGCTGCCGGGTCGAGCAGGCGGTGCCGGCCTGGACCAGCACCAGCGCCCCCGCCGCCCCGGCCCCGACCAGCTCGACCCGGGCGCGGTGGGCGTGGCCGGTCAGCACCAGATCGATGCCGTGGCCGAGCAGCACCTCGAACGGATGGCCGCCGCCGGCATCGGCGGGGGGATGATGCAGCACCACCAGCCGCGCCGCCTCGGCCGGCGCCCCGGCCAGCAGGGTTTCCAGCCGGTCGAGATGGGCGTCGGTCAGCGCCCCCGATTTCCAGCGCAGCGGCCGGGTGCTGTCGAGCCCGACCGCGACCAGATCCGCCCCCCGCCAGGCCGAGGGGAAATCGCGGTGCGGCAGCAGGCGGCGGAACTTGGCGCGCGGCCGCAGCAGCCGGTCGAACGGGCGGTAGAGCGGCGCGATGTCGTGATTGCCCGGCACCACCACCAGCGGCGCGGCGATGCGGTCGAGGAAGGCGCGGGCCTCGGCGAACTGGCGCGAGCGGGCGCGCTGGGTCAGGTCGCCCGAGATCGCCACCAGATCGGGCGCCTGCTGGGCGAGATCGGCCAGCAGCGCGGCGGCCAGCGCCGGATCGGCCCGGCCGAAATGCAGATCGGACAGATGGGCGATCAGACTCATCCCCGCCCGCCCCCGGCCGGATTGCGCCCGGCCGGCATCAGCACCCTGAGCGCGCGGGGGCGGACCCGCAGCCGCAACGGCGCCGCCAGCACCGCCACCTCGCCGTCGAGCGACACCAGCGCCCGCCGCGCCGGCGGATCGATCCGCAGCTCGCGGGCGGGAAAGCGGCGCAGACGCGGGCTGGTCCGCCAGCGCCCGCACAGGGTCTCGACCGCCAGGGCCAGCAGCGCCAGCCGGCCGGGGCAATCGGCCACCAGCACCTCAAGCCGGCCACCGGCGAGACTGTCGCGCGACAAGGGCGGGGTCTCCTCGCGCCAGGCATTGTTGCTGACCACCAGCAGCGGGGTGGCGACGGTGCGCGGCGCGGCGGCGTCGAGCCGCAGGGTCAGGGTCATCGGCGCCCAGCGCAGCAGCCCGCGCAGCAGCGCCAGCGCCATCGCCGGGGCCTTGCGCCAGCCCCGGCGCTGGAGATGGTCGCGCCGCCGCACCACCCAGGGATGGAGCCCGAGCGCGGCCCAGATCGCGAACGGCCGGCCGTTGAGTTCGGCCAGATCGATCTCCGCCGGCCGGGCGGTGGCCACCGCCGCCGCCGCCGCCACCGGGTCGAGCGGCAGACCGATGTCGCGGGCGAACAGGTTGAGGGTGCCGAGCGGCAGGATGCCGAGCGGCCGGTCGCGGCCGAGGCCGTGATCGACCGCCGCAAGGATGGTGCCGTCGCCGCCGCCGACCACCACCGCGTCGAGATCGGCGCGCCCGGCCTGGGCGGCGAGGCAGGAAGGCAGCTCGCGCCGGCCGACCACCCACAGATCGACCCGGTGCCCGGCCGCCTCGAACGCGGCGCGGATCGCCGCGACGGTGGCGGCGAGGCGATGGCGGCGGAACCCGCCGGCGGAACGGTTGATGACCAGGGCGATCTGCATCTCGGCAGACAGCATCCGGCCCGGGGCGCCGCTGTCAAGCCTCGTCGTCAAACCGCGCCCAAGCGCATCTTTAAATGACGCACCTCCGCTTCAGAAACACCTCCTCTGACACAGTCAACCTATCAAACATTTTTAAATATAGAAAGTGAAAGACATAAAATCAGCCGCCACCATGAACTAATGATAAGTGCTTCCAAAGCGACTTATGCACAGCCATTCTTTCAGAATCATTGATTTCTGTATTTCCTCTAAAAATCCACCGATTTCTAAACTGAAGAGGCTTTCCACTCTTATTTTTTTTCACGCAAAAATCATTCCCGACAACCCCAATTCGATAAAGATCAGACAAAATCTTTGATAACGGGTGAGAGCTAAACAGCTCCTGAATAGCAGGATCCTGACTATATCTAATCCTAATTCTCTCTAATAGATCTTCTTTGTAAAAGTGAGTGTTGAAACCCAAAAAAAATCGCTGCAATGCAGATATTTCAATTGAGCTATATATTGCTAAAAGCTCTTCAGTCACTTCAAGCCAAGTTTGTTTTGAATATTCAATCGAGGTTTTTTCAAAATGATCGCTTGTAAAGCTTAAATCTTCACTCCTAAATTCACGAGCAACTCGAAGCAGCCTCACGATATCTCTTGGTCTATAATAGGATGAATTGAGGATATATTTATAGTACGGCTGTCCGCTTATTTTATCTGGAAAAAATGTTTTCCAGACATCAACCTCTGAAACGCCGGAAGACGCTGATATTTTTTTTGCTATAAGCCTAAGGAGGGGGTGATTGGATGAATCAGTTCCATCTGACCAATCAATTCTAACACCATAATCATCAACATCGCGGCCTATTTCATGCCCAAGCTCAAGAATGGAGTGAAGAACCTCAGTTCTAAGCGATGAAACAATGAAGATTTTTCTTCCACTCTCAGAAGATTCTGCATTTATAAATGATGTCGCATAAACAAGGTCTCTTATTATCCTTCTATCTCTGTCAAATTGTTCCGATGTCTGGTGAAACAGCTCAAGCTCATCAAAAAATAAATATATATTTTTTGGCAAATCAATTTTATTTAGCAACTCTCCACAAGTTCTGTTCACATCAGAAATTAGTACATTGCGTCCGTCGCCAGATCCGGCAATATCAACACCAAGCTCACCAACTATTCCAGCTGCCTCAGCCGTAACTTTAATATGGCTCGACTTAATCCTTGACAGAAGAGATCCGATCGATGAAGAAACAGATCCTTCTTCCACTCCTGTTATTTTATAAAGTTTTTTTGATTCAATCGATTTATTCCCATCTTTTTTTAGAAGCGCCGATATACGCTGATAAATCATCCACTTCCATGCTTCTTTAAAATCTTGGATGAAAACTGGAGAATCTCCGGTGTGCACGACTTCAAAGCCTGAACTCTTGGATAGATTAATCCTATCTTCTTCGGATATGTGAGACTTAAAAAGAATAATTTCAGAAATACAACCCCTTCCTATGCACATATCATTTATATACCTAAGCAGAGCTGTTTTCCCAGTACCCTTCAATCCAAGAATTATATATTTTCTACCAGAAGTAATATCATCTACAGATATCCTTTCTGGTATCAAAAAGGTTTCAAAAAAAACCCTCTCTCCCGAACGATTTTGTTTTAAAATTTCGTTTTTTGCATCAACGTCGCCGAAATTAATATCCCTTAGCATACAAAACCCTCCATATTTTAGGGTCAAAAAGGATGAACAGCATTGCCGTTCTCGCATCAGATCGCACCCATTTAATGATAATCCACAGACGACATAGATGGGGAACGACACCCAATCATATTAGCACGCGATGAATTGTTACAGAAACAAAGATTGAAAAACCTGGGGACCGCCTGCAAGCTAAGGCACAAGGGGGGGGCGATGACAGCCGCCCAATGATCGAACGGGGGATGTCCGGAATGTCAAGCCGCAATCCTTATGACGCCGATCTCGCCAAAAATCCCGCCAATTACGTTCCTCTTTCCCCTCTGGGTTTTCTTGAGCGCGCCGCCTCGGTCCATCCCGACCGGGTCGGGGTGATCCACGGCGACCGCCGCATCACCTGGGCGGAAAGCTACCGGCGCTGCCGCCGGCTGGCCTCGGCGCTGGCCCGCCACGGGGTCGGGCCGGGCGACACGGTGGCGGTGATGGCCCCCAACATTCCGGCGGCGTTCGAGGCCACCTTCGGCGTGCCGATGGTCGGCGCGGTGCTGTGCGCCCTCAACATCCGGCTCGACGCCGAGGCGATCGCCTTCATGCTGGAGCATGGCGAGGCCAAGGTGCTGCTGTGCGACCGCGAATTTTCGCCGGTGATCGCCAAGGCGCTGGCCGGGCTGGCCCGGCGGCCGCTGGTGATCGACATCGACGACGGCGAGGCGCAGGGCGGCGGCCCGATCGGGACGATGGAATACGAGGATTTCCTCGCCCTCGGCGACCCCGATTACGTCTGGCGCTGGCCCGAGGACGAGTGGGAGGCGATCGCCCTCAACTACACCTCGGGCACCACCGGCAACCCCAAGGGGGTGGTCTATCACCATCGCGGCGCCTATCTCAACGCGATCGGCAACGCGGTGACCTGCGGCATCGCCGGCCATCCGGTCTATCTGTGGACCCTGCCGATGTTCCATTGCAACGGCTGGTGCTTCCCCTGGACCATCACCGCGCTGGCCGGCACCCATGTCTGCCTGCGCCGGGTCGAGGGACGGGCGATGTTCGCGGCGATCGCCGAACACGGCGTCACCCACATGTGCGGCGCGCCGATCGTGATGGGGCTGCTGATCAACACCCCCGAGGCCGACCGCCGCCCCCTGCCCCACCCGGTCAATTTCCTCACCGCCGCCGCGCCGCCGCCGGCGGCGGTGATCGAGCGGCTGGAGCGCCAGGGCTTCCGCATCACCCACGTCTACGGCCTGACCGAGGTCTATGGCCCGGTCACCGTCTGCGCCTGGCACGAGGAATGGGACGCGCTGCCGATCGAGGAGCGGGCCCGGCTGAAGGCGCGCCAGGGGGTGCGCTACCTGACCGAGGAGGCGGTGATGGTGGCCGACCCGCTCAGCCTCGAACCGGTGCCGAAGGACGGCGCCACCCTGGGCGAGGTGTTCTTCCGTGGCAACGTGGTGATGAAGGGCTACCTCAAGAACCCCGCCGCCACCGCCGAGGCCTTTGCCGGCGGCTGGTTCCATACCGGCGATCTCGGGGTGTGGCATCCCGACGGCTATCTCGAACTGCGCGACCGCTCGAAGGACATCATCATCTCGGGCGGCGAGAACATCTCGACCATCGAGGTCGAGGGGGTGCTGTACCAGCATCCGGCGGTGGCCGAGGCGGCGGTGGTCGCTCGCCCCGACGAGAAATGGGGCGAGACCCCCTGCGCCTTCATCGGCCTCAAGGACGGCGCCAACGCCACCGCCGAGGAGATCATGGCCTTCGCCCGCACCCGGCTGGCCCATTACAAATGCCCGCGCACCGTGGTGTTCACCCCCCTGCCGAAAACCTCGACCGGCAAGGTGCAGAAATACGTCCTGCGCGAGATGGCGCGCCGGCTCGGGGCCTGAACCGGCCCCGCTCCGCCCACGGGTTGAGGGGGCCTCGCCCCCTCTTCCCCTCCTGGGTGATCGGGCGCGCCGATCGCGGCAGGAGAGGGAATTCGGCTATTCTCTCGCGGGTGGGATCGGGTAAAGTCCGCAGGGTCGGCACCGCCACGGCGGGTGCGGTCCTCCCCTTTTGCGGCGATCGACAGATGAACGGCGTGGCGCCCGGCGTGGCAGAAGACGATATGACCCAGCACGGCCTCGCGGCGCAGGTTGCCGCGCTGCGGGCCGAGATCCGGGCCGATCACGACCTGTCCGGGCTCGACCGGATCTCGGTCGCGCTGTACGACCCGCGCACCGATCTGCTGAAGACCTTCATCCACGCCAGCGACCGGCCCAACCCGCTCGACCATGCCGCCGCCCCGCTGGCCTCGCTGCCCAGCCTGCGCGACCTGGCCGAAAGCGGGCAGAGCCGCACCGTCAACGACCTCGAATCGGTGGCCCAGGCCGGCCATGATTACGTCGCCCGGCTGGTGGCGTCGGGCTATCGCGCCAGCCACACCGTGCCGCTGCTGGGCCGGGACGGCCTGCACGGCTTTTTGTTCCTCAACGCCACCTGCCGCGATTTCTTCACCCCGGCGGCGCTCGACCGGCTTCGGCCCTATGCCGGGCTGATCGGCCAGATGGTGCTGCGCGAACTCGACGCGCTGCGGGCGATGCGCAGCATGGTGCGGGTGCTGTTGCAGATCGCGGCGGTGCGCGACGGCGAGACCGGGGCCCACCTCGCCCGGATGGCGCGCTATTCCCGCCTGATCGCGCTCCAGCTCGCCCGGCATCACGATCTCAGCGACGAATTCGTCGAATATCTGTTCCATTTCGCCCCGGTCCACGATGTCGGCAAGATCGCGGTGCCCGACCACATCCTGCTGAAGCCCGGCCCGCTCACCCCCGACGAATTCGCCCAGATGAAGCTGCATGTCGGCCGGGGGATCGAGATCGTCGATCTGGCGGTCGGCGAGCATGCCTTCGTTTCCGGGCTGCATCTGCGCATGCTGCGCAACATCGTCGCCTGCCATCACGAGAAGCTCGACGGCAGCGGCTATCCGCGCGGACTGAAGGGGGACGAGATCCCGCTCGAGGCCCGCATCGTCGCGGTGGCCGACATCTTCGACGCCCTGACCTCGCGCCGGCCCTACAAGGCGGCGTGGAGCAACGAACGGGCGCTGGCCGTCCTTGCCGCCGAGGCGGCGGCCGGCAAGCTCGACCCCGAATGCGTCGCCGCCCTCGCCGCCTGCCCGGCCGAAATCGCCGAGATCCAGGCCCGTTTCGTCGAGACCATGCTGGGATGATGATCCGCCGCGCCGCCCTGACCGTGGCGCTGCTGGCCGCCGCCGCGCCCGCCGCCGCCGACGGCAATGTCTGGTCGGCCCAGCGCCACCCCGCCCCCGGCCCGGCCGAGGCGATCGGCTCGGCCGCCGCCGGCTGTCTGGCCGGGGCGGCGCCGCTGCCGGCCGAGGGCCCGGGCTACCAGATCCTTCGCCCCGCCCGCAACCGCGCCTGGGGCCACCCCGCCACCGTCGCCTTCATCCACGACCTCGCCACCGCCGCCCATCGCGCCGGCCTGCCGCTGCTGCTGATCGGCGACATGGCCCAGCCGCGCGGCGGCCCGCTGCCGTTCGGCCATGCCAGCCACCAGAACGGACTCGATGTCGATATCTGGTTCCGCCTGACGCCGCGCCCGCTGTCGCGCCAGGAACTGGCCGAGCCGGACCCCCGCTCGATGGTGCAGGGCAACGCGGTCGATCCCGATTCCTGGAGCCCCGGTCAGGCCAAGCTGATCGAACTGGCCGCCACCCGCCCCGGGGTGGACCGGATGTTCGTCCACCCGGCGATCAAACGGGCGCTGTGCGACGCCCTGCCGCCCGACCGGCGCGGCTGGCTGGCCAAGGTGCGGCCATGGTGGGGCCATACCGAACATTTCCATGTCCGCCTCGCCTGCCCGGCGGATTCGCCCCGCTGCGAACCCCAGGCCCCGCCCCCGCCCGGCGATGGCTGCGGCGAGGAACTCGCGTCCTGGCTGGCCCGCCCGGTGCCGGTCCCCAAGGAACACGCCCACCGTCAGGCCAGGCCCCTGCCCGCCGCCTGCGGCCCGGTGCGCAAGGCGAAGTAGCGGGGCTGCCGCCCCAACATGGGAGCAGCGACGGCCGGAGAGGACCGGGTCAAGCCCGGCCGTCTCCAGCCTCTTTTCAAAAAAAGGAGGGGTTTGGGGAGCTTTGCTCCCCAAGCGGGCCGGCGGGCGGCAGCCCGCCTGACTGGCACCGCCCCGCGTCAGGCCGCCGGTTCGGGCTCGACGGGATGAGTGGGGATCACCTGGAGGCGGCGATCGTCCTTGCAGAAGCCGAGGCCGATCTGGCCGTTCTTCAGCCGCAGCGCGTCCTCGCCGAACAATTCCCGCCGCCAGCCGCGCAGGGCGGGGACGTCGGCCGCGTCGTCGGCGGCGATCGCGTCGAGGTCGGCGGCATTGGCGACCAGCCGGCTGGCGACGCCGTGCTCGTCGCACTTCATCTTCAGCAGCACCTTCAGCAGATCGACCACCGGGCCGAGGCCCTTGGGCAGATCGACCCGGTCGGGCGGCGCCGGGCACTGGCTTTCGGGCATGTCGAGCCCGCGCCGGACCGCCTCAAGGATCGCCTGCCCCATCCGGCCCTCGCCCAGGCCCTTGCCGATGCCGCGCATCCGGCCCAGCTCGGCGACATCGGTCGGGCGATGCACCGCGATCTCGGTCAGCGCCTCGTCGCGCAGCACCCGCTGGCGCGGCAGATCGCGGTCCTGCGCCTCGCGTTCGCGCCACGCCGCCAGTTCCTTCAGCACGGCGAGGAAGCGGGGCGAGGTCGAGCGCGGCTTGAGCCGGCGCCACGCCTGCTCGGGATCGACCTGATAGGTGGCGGGGTCGGACAGCAGCCCCATTTCCTCGGCCAGCCAGTCGAGCCGGCCGTTGCGTTCGAGCTTGCGCGCCAGCTTCTCATAGGCGATGCGCAGATGGGTGACGTCGGCCAGCGCGTACTGGACCTGCTTGTCCGACAGCGGCCGCGCCGCCCAGTCGGTGAAGCGCATCGATTTGTCGATCCGCGCCTTGGCCAGTTGCGACGCCAGCGTCTCGTAGCTGACCGCGTCGCCGAAGCCGCACACCATCGCCGCCACCTGGGTGTCGAACAGCGGGGTCGGCAGCGTGCCGGAGATGTGCAGGAAGATTTCGACGTCCTGGCGGGCGGCGTGGAACACCTTCAACACCGAGGTGTCGGCCATCAGCTCGAACAACGGTGAAAGATCGATCCCCGGGGCGAGGGGATCGACGGCGTGCGCCTCGTCCGGGCCACCCAGCTGCACCAGGCAAAGGATCGGCCAATACGTCTTTTCCCGCATGAATTCGGTATCGACGGTGACGAAGGACGCTGTTTTCAGACGCTGGCAGAACGCCGCCAGCGAGTCGGTATCGGAGATCATCGGCATAATCGGAAGTCATACACCCGCGACAAGCACAGCGGCAAGCGCGACGGCATGCCCCCGCGACGCCGGGCAGACATGATCACTGTATCATTTCCTGCGGCGAATCCTGGTCTTAGCCACCGTCGCCCCAACCGCCGGTAAGGGCGCGCGCGCCCGGCCGCGCCGCCGTTACCGCCGGGCGGGAGGGAATGGTAGCATGGCCAACCGCTCCGCCGCCGAGGTGCCATGTTCAAGCTGCCCACCACCGCCACCGCCCCGTTCTGCCCCTCCGAAGTCACCGGCAGCGTCCGCATCCCCGCCGGGGCGCCGTTGTGGCGGCGGGCGCTGGCCTTCGCCGGGCCGGGGCTGCTGGTTTCGGTCGGCTATGTCGATCCCGGCAACTGGGCGACCGACATCGAGGCCGGCTCGAAATTCGGCTTCGCCCTGCTGTGGGTGGTGGTGTCGGCCAGTCTGGCGGCGATCCTGCTCCAGACCCTCAGCCTGCGGGTCGGGCTGGTCACCGGCAAGGATCTGGCCCGGCTGTGCCACGACCATTACGGCCGCCGCACCAACATCTTCCTGTGGCTGATGGCCGAACTGTCGATCATCGCCTGCGACCTCGCCGAGGTGCTGGGGGCGGCGCTGGCGCTGCATCTGCTGTTTGACCTGCCGCTGCTGGCCGGGGCGGCGCTGACCGCGCTCGACACCCTGATCGTGCTCGGGCTGAAAAGCCACGGTTTCCGCCAGCTGGAGGCGATCGTGCTCGGGCTGATCCTGACCATCGCCACCTGCTTCGGCATCGAGCTGGCCCTGGTCGGGCCGGACTGGGGCGCGGTGGCGGCGGCGCTGACCCCCGGCCGGACGGTGATCGACCATCCCGAGGCGCTGTATCTGGCGATCGGCATCCTCGGCGCCACGGTGATGCCGCACAATCTCTACCTCCATTCCTCGATCGTGCAGACCCGCCGCATCGGCGCGGACGAGGCCAGCCAGCGCGAGGCGATCCGGCTGTCCACCCTCGACGCCGTGCTGTCGCTGCTGCTGGCGCTGCTGCTCAACGCCGCGATCCTGACCCTGGCGGCGTCGGCGTTCCACGCCAGCGGCCACCAGCAGGTCAGCGACATCGAGAACGCCCACCAATTGCTCGGCCCGGTGGTCGGCAGCGCGCTGGCCCCGGTGCTGTTCGCGGTGGCGCTGCTGGCGGCGGGGCAGAACTCGACCTTCACCGGCACCATTGCCGGCCAGATCCTGATGGAGGGCTTCGTCAACCTCAAGATCCCGTGCTGGCAGCGCCGCCTCGCCACCCGGACGCTGGCGCTGGTGCCGGCGCTGCTCGGCATCGCCCTGCTCGGCGACGGCGCGGTCGCCAAACTGCTGGTGGCGAGCCAGGTGGTGCTCAGCCTGCAACTGCCGTTCGCGCTGTGGCCGCTGCTGCGCTTCAGCAACGACCGCGCTTTGATGGGGCGCTTCGCCAACGGCCCGCTGCTGCGGCTGGGCGGCGGCGCGCTGTTCGTGCTGATCAGCGGCGCCAATCTGTGGCTGGTGACCGCCCTGCTCGGCTGATACCCCATACGTTTGGCTGTGGAATCCGATTGCAATGAAACCAGAGATAAAGGACATTAGCCCCAGGGTTGTCGTGGTGAGGGGCCGATGCCACTTCTCGTCAAGGTTTCCGGGACCGGGCAGGCCTTCACCGCCGGGCTGAACAAAACCAAGGCGTTGGCCGGGGTGAAGGTCGAAACGCTGCTGACCCTGCCGGGGCCGGCGGCGGCGGGCCCGGGCATCGCCGGGGCAACGGCGGCGACCTGGCTGCGGGTCGATCCCGGCGGCGGCGGCGGCAATCCCTGGGATCAGGCCCACGCCGCGCTCGACGGCGGCTCATCCTTCGCCCTCGCCGGCCTGCCCGGACTCGAGGCGATCGAGCCCGATCTGGCGCAGCACTGGGGCGAACCGCCGCCGGCGACCCCGCCGGCCCTGGCGGCGGCCGAACAGCCGAACTTCAAGCCGCAGACCGCCGAGGGCGGGCGCGAAATCGGCGGCAAGGACGCCGACAGCGTCGGCTGGCATCTCGACGACGCCTACAGCCAGTTGCGGCAGGCACGGGAAAAGGTCGGCGATCGCCAGAAGCAAATTCTGATCGCCCATCTCGACACCGGCTACGATCCCCACCACGTCACCCTGCCACGCGGGCTGGAAACGGATCTGGCCCGCAATTTCGTCGGTGACGGCTTCCCCCCGAACGACGCCACCGACCATGCCCCCGAACACGGGCTGCTGACCACGCGCGGCCATGGCACCGCCACCCTGGCCCTGCTGGCCGGCAAGGCGCTCGACGGCACCACCCCGGGCTGGAAGGGCTGGACCGAGGACCTCGGCGGGGCGCCGCTGGCCCGCATCCTGCCGATCCGCATCGCCGACGGGGTGGTGCGCTTCACCACCGGCACCATGGTCCAGGGTTTCGGCCATGCCTGCGCCCAGGGCGCCCATGTCCTGTCGATGAGCATGGGCGGGCTGGCCTCGCATGCCCTGGCCGACGCGGTCAACCTCGCCTACGAGCGCGGGCTGGTGCTGGTCACCGCCGCCGGCAACAATTTCGCCGGGGTGCCGACGCCGAAATCGATCGTGTTCCCGGCCCGCTTCCGCCGGGTGCTGGCCGCCTGCGGGGTGATGGCCCAGGGCAGTGCCTACGCCAACCTCGCCCCCCTGACGATGCAGGGCAATTTCGGCCCGGACAGCAAGATGGCCACCGCGCTCGGGGCCTACACCCCCAACCTGCCCTGGGCCCGGATCGACAGCGGCAGGCTGGTGGACATGGACGGGGCCGGCACCTCGTCGGCGACGCCGCAGATCGCCGCCGCCGCCGCGCTGTGGCTGGCCGCGCATTGGAAGGAGGTCTCCGCCTATCCCGAGCCGTGGATGCGGGTCGAGGCGGTGCGCCACGCCTTGTTCAGCGCGGCGACCAAGGCCACGGCGCGGATGAACCCGGCCGAAACCGCGCGGACCCTGGGCCAGGGGGTGCTGCGCGCCGCCGACGCCCTGGCGGTCGCCGCGCTGGGGGAAGCGGAGGTGAAACCGCTCTGGCTGCCCCCGGCCAAGGCGACCTTCGGCTGGCTGGAAGGGCTGTTCGGCGGCGGGGTCAGTCTGGCCGCCACCGGCCAGACGCGGCCGGCGATGCTGGCGCTGGAACTGACCCAGATGGCCCAGCGTCTGGCCGAACTCGATCTGGCGATCGACGATCCCGACCTGCCGGCGGAACAGATCAGCCCGGCGGCGCGGCGGCGCTATCTGGAGGCGGCGTTCGATCTCGGCCAGCCGTCGCGGCCTCTCGCGGCGTGGCTGCGCGAACGGCTGGGGCGCACCGTCCCCGCCGGCCCGGGCGGAGGAGGCCCCCCGCCCCCCGCCCCGCCGACAGCCGGAGGCCCCGCGCCGTCCCCACCCGCGCGCCCGGCGCCGACCCCGCCGGTGCCGGATCGGCGACTGCGGGTCTATGCCCTCGATCCCAGCCTGGGCAAATCGCTCGACGCGCTGGCGGTCAACCAGACGGTGCTGCGGGTGCCGTGGGATGACCACCCCCTGACCGGCGCGCCGCTGCGGCCGGGGCCGGTCGGCGAGTATCTCGAGGTGATCGACGTCGATCCGGCCTCGAACCGGGTCTATCCCCCGGTCGATCTCAACCAGCCGCTGCTGCTGGCCCAGGACGGCTGGGCGCCGTCCGAGGGCAACCCGCAATTCCATCAGCAGATGGTCTACGCGGTGGCGATGACCACCATCCGCCATTTCGAGCAGGCGCTGGGCCGCCGCGCCTTGTGGGCGCCCCGGCAGGTGACGCGGACCAACCCGGCCAACGGCCAACTCGACACCACCGCCGAGCCGGTCGAAAGGCTGCGGCTTTATCCCCACGCCTTCCGCGACCGCAACGCCTATTACAGCCCGGAGCGCAAGGCGGTGCTGTTCGGCTATTTCCCGGCGGATTCGCGCCAGGGCGATCTCACCCCCCCGGGCACGATGGTGTTCAGCTGCCTGTCGGGCGACATCATCGCCCACGAGATGTCGCACGCCCTGCTCGACGGCCTCAACCGCCGCTTTCAGGAGGCGTCGAACCCCGATCTGCCGGCCTTCCACGAGGCCTTCGCCGACATCGTCGCCCTGTTCCAGCATTTCACCCTGACCGATCTGGTGCGGTTCGAGATCGGCCGGGCCGGGGGCGACCTGACCGCCCTGTCGCTGCTGGGCGGGCTGGCCCGCCAGTTCGGCGAGGGCAGCGGCCGGCGCGGTCCGCTGCGCGATTACGCCACCCCGGCCGGCGCCGCCCTTACCTATCAGGACACGCTCGAGCCGCATGATCGCGGCTCGATCCTGGTGTTCGCGGTCTACGAGGCGTTCCTCGCCATCGTCGAACGGCGGAGCGCCGACCTGCTGCGGCTGGCCAAGGCCGGCGGCGGCGCGGCGCTGCCGGCCGATCTGGTCGAACGGCTGACGGGGGAAACCACCAAGGCGGCCGGCCATGTGCTGCGGATCTGCATCCGCGCCCTCGATTACCTGCCGCCGGTCGATGTCACCTTCGGCGACTACCTGCGCGCCCTGATCACCGCCGACCGCGATCTGGTCCCCGAGGATTCCTGGGGCTACCGCACCGCCTTCCTCCAGGCGTTCCGCCGGCGCGGCATCCTGCCGCTCGACCTGCGCACCATCGCCGAGGATTCGCTGGCCTGGAACGGCAGCGACGACCCCCGCCCGGCCTGGCTGGCCGGCGTGCTCGGCCAACTCACCCTCGACTGGGACCTCGACACCGACCGCACCACCCTGTTCGCGCGGAACCAAAGCAACCGCCTAGCCCTGAGGCTGGCGCTGGCGGCGCATTTCGCCGGCGCGCCCGCCGCCTGCCAGGCCTTCGGCCTGCGGCCCGGGGTGGCCCGCTACGACGCCGCCGGGCGGCAAACCGCCCCGGCCCGAGCTGCCCTGGGCGGCACCACCTTCGACGTCAGCGGGGTGCGCCCGGCACGGCGGGTGGCCCCCAACGGCGGCTTCCGCACCGACATCGTGGTCCAGATCACCCAACGCTACCCGGTCCCGCTCGATGGCCGCGACATCGCCAACGGCTTCGTCTGGTTCCGTGGCGGGGCGACCCTGATCCTCGACAGCCGCCCCGGCATGGCCGAGATCCGCTACGCCATCGTCAAGAACATCGACAGCGCCACCCGGCTCGACCGCCGGCTGCGCTACGCCCGGGGCGAGCCGGACGGGTCACTGCGCAGGCTGTATTTCGGCGCCGGCACCGGCGAGCCGTTCGCCATCCTGCATGCGCGCGAGGAGGAGTTCGACCATGTTCGGTAGACCGCCGCCGCCGCCGCCCCGGCGGCCCACCGTTCCCGGCCTGACCGTGCGGCATTACTGCCAGGGCCTGGGCGACTGCCACCTGCTGACCTTCGCCAAGGCCGACGGCGGCGCCTTTCACCTGCTGATCGATTGCGGCATCCACGGCTCGGTCCGTGGCGGCGCGGCGCTGATGGATGCGGTGGTGGCCGACATCGCCGATGTGACGCGGCACATCGATGTCCTGGTCGTCACCCATGAACATATCGATCATCTGTCCGCCTTCCTCAGCGCCGCCGACCGCTTCGCCCAGCTGACCGTCGGCGAGGTGTGGATGGGCTGGACCGAGAATCCCCGCGACGAACAGGCCCGCCGGCTCGACCGTTTCCGGACCGAGGCCGGCGCCGCCCTGGCCGAGGTGGGGCAGCGGCTGCATGCCGAGACGGCGCTCGCCCCCCACCTCGCCGGGGTGCGCGCCGGGATCGATGCGGTGCTGGGGTTCCAGTTCGGCGCGGCGGGCGAAAAGGTCCGCGCCGCCCGCGACGCCGCCGCCGCGCTGGCGACCCGGGGGGTGCGCTATCTCGAACCGTCGGGCGGGACACTGGCGCTCGACGGGGTGGCGGACTGGCGGGTCTACGTGCTCGGCCCGCCGCGCGACGAGAAGATGCTGCGGATCACCCAGCGGACCAGCGAGATGTACGGGCTGGCCGGCACCAATCCGGCGCTGGCCACCCTCCAGGGCGGGCTCGGCTTCGACCTCGGCGACGGCGTCCCTGGCGGCGACGCCGGGGCGCCGTTCGACGACGGCGTCGGCCTGCCGCTCGACCGGCTGCCGCCCCCGGGGCCGGACAACAGCGTCGCCGCCTTCCTCGCCGAGCATTACGAGGGCGAGGATCGCTCCTGGCGGCGGATCGACCATGACTGGCTGGCGCTGGGCGGGTCGCTGGCGCTGCAACTCGACGATTGCACCAACAACACCAGTCTGGTGCTGGCGTTCGAGGCGGTGGCGACCGGCCGGGTCTTCCTGTTCACCGGCGACGCCCAGATCGGCAGTTGGCTGAGCTGGCAGGATCTGGCCTGGACGGTCGGCTCGGCCCGGGTGACCGGTCCCGATCTGCTGGCCCGCACCGTGTTCTACAAGGTCGGCCATCACGGCAGCCACAACGCCACCGCCCGCGCCAAGGGGCTGGCGTTGATGACCAGCCCCGATCTGGCCGCCTTCGTCCCGACCAGCCAGGCCGACGCCGGCAAGGTCGGCTGGAAGGAGATGCCGTTCCAGCCGATCCTCGACGAACTCGGCCGCCGCACC
Source organism: Phaeospirillum tilakii (assembly GCF_042683125.1). Lineage (NCBI taxonomy): Bacteria > Pseudomonadati > Pseudomonadota > Alphaproteobacteria > Rhodospirillales > Rhodospirillaceae > Phaeospirillum > Phaeospirillum tilakii. The sequence goes on along the minus strand of NZ_JBHUIY010000008.1, from coordinate 62,059 downwards.
CAGGGCCGCACCGTGCGGGCCGACGACCCGGCCGCCGCCGGATCGGAACCGCTGCCGGGCGCGCGGGGACCAACCGGCGCGATCCGCGCCGCGCGCGGCAAGCCGGGGCTGTGGGTCGAATTCGATCTGGCCTGAGGGAGAAAGGCTCTCCCGCTGCATGACGGAACGGCGCGGGCCACCTCGTCTCGCCTGCCTAGGCCTCCCGGGCGCAAGGCAGGGTCTTACCTCCCGAGGGCGGGTTTCGACGCCGGCATGCAGCGGGAGAACGGGGTGTGCGGGAGCGTCCAGGTCGCTCCCCCGCGATCTTGTAATCCACTATAAACCTTTATTTTCGATGGAAGTTTATTTTTCGCACCTTAGGCGCGGAATTCCGCCCGGATCGTCGGCCATGATGCCGCCACAATCGTTTTTTTCGATAGACGCATTCGAAGAAGCGATTTGAGTTCCCCCGGCGGAGGATCCGACCATGCGGATGGCGTTGCGCTTCGTGCTGCCGCTGCTGCTGTTGCTGGGGCTGCTGTCCTGGGCGGCGGCGCCGTTCGTCGGCGACCTGATCGAACGCTGGTTCCGCGCCGACGTCGAGATGCGCTCGCGTCTGGTATTCCATTCGATCCAGGAAACGGTGGTCGGTCTGGTCGAGGCCAAGGCCGACCGCAAGATCGTCCAGTTGTTCGAGCGGATCACCCTCGACGAGCGGGTGCTGGCGCTGGCGCTGTGCCTGCCCGACGGACGGCTGGCCGATGCGTCGAAATCCTGGCCGCGCGATTACCGCTGCCCGGGCGAGGACCGGCCGGGGCCAAGCTTCGGGGTCGAGCATCTGCCCTCCGGCTCGGTGCTGTCGGCGGTGTTCCCGCTGGTCTCGGCCGAGGGCGAAACCCTCGGCCGGCTGGTGGTCCTGCACGATTTGCGCTTCATCGAACGCCGCAGTTCCAGCGCCGAGGCCTATCTGGCCGGCTTTCTCGCCCTGCTGGCGCTGGGGGCGGCGGTGGTCACCGTGCTGGTGGCGCGGCTGACCCTGCGCGGCTGGGTGCGGGCGGTGCGGCGCGGCGTGATCGAGCCGGCGGGAACGCTCGACGGCACCGACCACCCGCCCGAGGTGGCACCGCTGATCCGCGAGATGCGGCAGATGCTGCGCGATCTCGAAACGCCCCGGGCGATCAGCGAGGCGACCCGCATCGCCTGGGGACCGGACAGCCTGCGCGGCCTCTTGCGCGACGAACTGCCGGGGGCCGAGGTGCTGGTGGTGTCGAACCGCGAGCCCTACATCCACAACCGCGACGGCGACGGCATCGTCCTGCAACGGCCGGCCAGCGGGCTGGTGACCGCGCTCGAACCGGTGATGCGGGCCTGCGGCGGCACCTGGATCGCCCATGGCAGCGGCTCGGCCGACCCCGACACGGTCGATCGCGACGACCATGTCGCGGTGCCGCCCGATGCCCCCTGCTACACCCTGCGCCGGGTGTGGCTGAGCGAGGAAGAGCAGAACGGCTATTATTACGGCTTCGCCAACGAGGGGATGTGGCCGCTCTGCCACATCGTGTTCGTCCGCCCGGTGTTCCGCGCCGAGGATTGGGACCAGTATGTCGCGGTCAACCGCAAGTTCGCCGACGCGGTGATCGCCGAGGCCCGCACCCCCGACCCGGTGGTGCTGGTGCAGGATTACCATTTCGCCCTGCTGCCGCGGATGGTGCGCGACCGCCTGCCCGAGGCGACCATCATCACCTTCTGGCACATCCCCTGGCCCAATCCCGAGGTGTTCGGCATCTGCCCCTGGCGCAAGCAGATCCTCGACGGGCTGCTGGGCAGCTCGATCCTCGGCTTCCACACCCAGTTCCACTGCCTCAACTTCCTCGATTCGGCCGACCGCTTCCTCGAAAGCCGGATCGACCGCGAACACAGCGCGGTGCGCAGCGGCGGCCACACCACCCTGGTGCGGCCCTACCCGATCTCGATCGAATGGCCGCCCGCCGCCCTGGCCGGGGTGGCGGCGGTGGAGGAATGCCGCGCCCAGACCTTCGCCCGCCACGGGCTGGCGCCCTCGGTCCGCCTCGCCGTCGGGGTCGAGCGGTTCGACTACACCAAGGGCATCGCCGACCGTTTCCGCGCGGTCGAAACCCTGCTCGACAGCCATCCCGACTGGATCGGCCGGCTGACCCTGCTCCAGGTCGCGGCGCCGACCCGGGGCCGCCTCGCCGCCTATCGCGACACCCAGGCCGAGGCCGAGGCGGCGGCGGAACGGGTCAATGCCCGCTTCGGCACCGCCGAGTGGCAGCCGATCCTGCTGGTCGCCCGCCATCACGAGCCGGAAGAGGTGCTGGCCCTGTTCCGCGCCGCCGACCTGTGCCTGGTCTCCAGCCTGCATGACGGGATGAATCTGGTCGCCAAGGAATTCGTCGCCGCCCGCGACGATGGCGACGGGGTGCTGATCCTGTCCACCTTCGCCGGAGCATCGCGCGAGCTGCGCGAGGCGCTGATCGTCAATCCCTACGACGTGGTGGCGATGGCCGAGGCGATCCACCGCGGCCTGTCGATGCCGGTCGAACAGCGCCGCGACCGCATGCGGTTGATGCGGGAAATGGTGGCGGAGAACACCATATATTTTTGGGCGGCGCGGATGCTGCTCGACGCCGCCCGGCTGCGCAAGCGCCGCGCCATCGAACGCAATTTCGCCGCCGTGTCGCAACGGCGCGCCCCCCGGAGCGAACCGCCTCGACGATGACCGGCCTGCCCCTCCCTCCGCCCCCACCGCCGCCCCGGCCCGTTGGCCCGCCGCCCGGCCCGGCCGAGGCCGACTGGGCGCTGTTCCTCGACATCGACGGCACCCTGCTCGACCTCGCCCCCCGGCCCGAGGCGGTGGTGGTGCCGCCCGGCTTGGCGCCGACCCTCGACAGCCTGAGCCGGCATCTGTCGGGGGCGCTGGCGCTGGTCAGCGGCCGCAGCCTCGCCGGGATCGACGACCTGTTCCCCGGCCGGCGCGACGCCGCCGGCAGCCATGGCGCGGAATGGCGCCACGCGTCCCGGGTGTGTACCCTGCCGGCGGACTGGCTGGCCGGGCTGCTGCCCCGGCTCGGCCGCGACATCGCCCTGCCGCCCGGGCTGCGGCTGGAGCCGAAGCCCTGCGCCCTGGCGCTGCATTACCCCCGCCACCCGGCGGCCGAGCCGCAGGCGCGCCGGCTGGCCGAACATCTCGCCGCGCTGTCGCCCGCGCGGCTGCGCCTGCTGGCCGGCAAGCAGGTGATCGAGCTGCTGCCCGACGGCATCGACAAGGGGCGGGCGATCGAACGCTTCCTGACGTTGCCGCCCTATGCCGGCCGCCGCCCGGTGTTCGTCGGCGACGACCGCACCGACGAGGACGGCTTCGCCGCCGTCAACCGGTGGGACGGGATCAGCGTCAAGGTCGGCCCCGAACCCACCACCGCCCGCCACCGGCTGGCCAGCCCGGCCGAGGTCCGCCACTGGCTGGCCGCCCTCGCCCCCTCTGTCGCAGGAGAATCCGCATGAGCACCCTGGCCCTCGGCGTGATCGGCAACTGCACCATCGCCGCCCTGATCGACCCCGCCGCCGCGCTGGTGTGGGGCTGCTTTCCCCGCCTCGACGGCGACGCTGTGTTCCCCGCTTTGCTCGATGGCGGCGGCGCGGACGCGCCCGCCCAGGCCGACGGCCGCTTCGCCCTGACCCTGATCGACCAGAGCCAGAGCGAGCAGAGCTACCTGCCCAACACCGCGATTCTGCGCACGGTGCTGCGCGACAGCCACGGCGGCGCGGTCGAGATCACCGATTTCTGCCCGCGCTTCGCCCTGTTCGAGCGGATCTACCGCCCGCCGACCATCGTGCGGCGGGTGCGGCCGCTGGCCGGGCGGCCCCGGCTGCGGATCCAGTTGCGGCCGCGCTTCGACCAGGGCCGGCTGGCGCCCGAGATCACCCGGGGCAGCAACCACATCCGTTATGTCGGGCCGGCCCAGACGCTGCGGCTGACCACCAACGCGCCGATTTCCTACGTGCTGGAGGAACGCCCGTTCCTGCTCGACCGCCCGGTCGATCTGCTGCTGGGCGACGACGAGAGCCTGGAGGCCGGGATCGAGCTGACCGCGCGCGACCTGTTCGAGCGCACCCACGACCATTGGCGCAACTGGGTCCGCTCGCTGTCGATCCCGTTCGAATGGCAGGAAGCGGTGATCCGCGCCGCGATCACCCTCAAGCTGTGCCAGTTCGAGGAGACCGGGGCGATCGTCGCCGCGCTGACCACCTCGATCCCCGAGGCGCCCGACACCGAGCGCACCTGGGATTACCGCTTCTGCTGGCTGCGCGACGCCTATTTCGTGATCCACGCCCTCAACCGGCTGGGCGGCACCCGGATGATGGAGGATTACCTGCGCTTCATCGGCGACGTGGTCGAGGACGCCGCCGACGGGTCGCTGCGCCCGGTCTACGGCATCACCCGCGAGGCGGCGCTTGACGAGAGCGTGGTGCCGCACCTCGCCGGCTATCGCGGCATGGGGCCGGTGCGGATCGGCAACCAGGCCCATCTCCAGATCCAGAACGATGTCTATGGCGCGGTGGTGCTGGCCTCGACCCATGCCTTCTTCGACCGGCGGATGACCCGGCCGGGCGATGGCGCGCTGTTCGAGCAGCTTGAACGGCTGGGGGCGCGGGCGGTGGCGCTGTTCGACCAGCCCGACGCCGGCCCGTGGGAACTGCGCGGCTCGGCGGCGGTGCATACCTTCCCGGCGGTGATGTGCTGGGCCGCCTGCGACCGCCTCGCCAAGATCGCCCGCCGGCTCGGCCGCGACGACCGCGCCGCCCACTGGCGCGGCGCCGCCGACCGCCTGCACGGCATCATCCGCGAGCGGGCCTGGAACCCCGAGATCGGCAGCTTCGTCTCGACCTTCGACGGCAGCGAGATGGACGCGACGCTGCTGCTGCTGCACGAGGTCGATTTCCTCGCCGCCGACGATCCCCGCTTCGCCGCCACCGTCGAGGCGGTGGCGAAGACCCTGCGCAACGGCGATTTCCTGTTCCGCTACGTCGCCGCCGACGATTTCGGCCGCCCGCGCACCGCCTTCGTGATCTGCGTGTTCTGGTACATCGACGCGCTGGCGGCGCTGGGCCGGCGCCAGGAGGCGCGCGATCTGTTCGAGACGGTGCTGGCCCACCGCACCCCGCTCGGCCTGCTGTCCGAGGACATCGACCCGCGCAGCGGCGAATTGTGGGGCAATTTCCCCCAGACCTATTCGATGGTCGGCCTGATCAATTGCGCGATGCGCCTGTCCCACCCCTGGGAGGAAGCGTTTTAAGCGGCCTCGCCCGCTCCGTTGTTGGGCTATCGCCCAAGCCCATTTGGGGCGATGCCCCAAACCCCCTTTGATTCTCTTCATGAAAAAAGGGGAGGTCCGGAGGCGCCGCCTCCGGGCGGGTCTGGGCGGCAGCCCAGGCGCAGCCTCACGACGCCAGCGCGTCGATGATCCGACATTCGGCCACCGACCCGGCATGACAATCGGTCAGCCCCCTCAGGGCGTCACGCAGCCGGCCCAGCTCGGCGATCTTGCGCTCGACCGCGTCGAGATGCTGGCGGGCCAGCCGGTCGGCCTCCTCGCAGGGCAGATCAGGCTGCTCGGCCAGCCGCAGCAGGGCGCGGATCGCCTCGATGTCGAAGCCGAGATCGCGCCCCCGGCGGATGAAGGCCAGCCGGCGCAGATGGGCCGGCCCGTACTGGCGGTAGCCGGCCGGGGTGCGATCCGGCGCGGGCAGCAAGCAGATCCGCTCGTAATAACGGATGGTTTCGATGTGGACCCCGGTGGCCTTGCCGAGGGCGCCGATGCTCATCGCCGTCATGACCCTGATTTCTCCGCTTGACCCCGTAGCGACTACAGGCCCCAGCCTACCCCGATCCCCATCGAGGAGAGCAAGAAATGTCTGGCTGCTGCCATGGATGCGCCCCCAAGGCCACGGAAGTCTCCCCCCGCTTCCGCAAGGCGCTGTGGATCGCGCTGGTGATCAATGCCGGGATGTTCGTCACCGAGATCGTCGCCGGCGTCGCGTCCGGCTCGTCGTCGCTCCAGGCCGACGCGCTCGACTTCTTCGGCGACGCCGCCAATTACGGGGTCAGCCTGTTCGTGCTGGGGATGAGCCTGCGCCGCCGGGCGCTGGCCTCGCTGGTCAAGGGGGCGACGATGGCCGCGTTCGGGATCTGGGTGCTGGCCAGCACCCTCTACCACCTCGCCGCCGGCACGGTGCCGGAAGCGGCGGTGATGGGGGCGATCGGCGTCGCCGCCCTGGTCGCCAATGTGGTGGTGGCGGCGCTGCTCTATGCCTACCGCGACGGCGACAGCAACATGCGCTCGGTGTGGATCTGCTCGCGCAACGACGCGATTGGCAACCTCGCGGTGCTGGGCGCCGCCAGCGGGGTGTTCGCCACCGCCGCCGGCTGGCCCGACCTGCTGGTCGCCACCGGAATGGCCGCCCTCGCCTTGTCCGGCGCCGCCCAGATCATCCGCCACGCCCGGGCAGAGCTGAGCGGCGACGCGGTGGGTGTCGGGGGCGAAGCGGCGGCCGGGCATCATCACTGAACCGGGGCGAAGGCCCGCCAAGGGGCGCGCCCCTTGGCAATCCCGCGGAGGGCCGCAGGCCCTCCACCCGCTGGGAAAAGGCGTGCTATCGTGAGAGGAGCCACGCCGGCCTATGCAAAGACCGGGGCGACACTAAGGTCACCTCCAAGGAGAGCTTGACGGCTATAACCTCACCACTCCGCTAGCCAACGTTCATCTACGCCTCTTCTTCGAATGAAAGCTCTTCAAGCTGAACATCGGCAGGGGTAATGCGGGCCTCAAAGCCGAAGCGACTAGCCGAAACAACCTCAGTTTTGAGGTGCTCAGGCTTGACCGACAGCTTGATTTTGGGCGGTTGAGGCCTAGGCACTCCAAAAAAAACACTAAGACGTCCCCTCCCACCGATAATCATTGCGTCGCCACCACTCTCCTGAACAGCACTCGCGGGCAGGTAATTCGCCATCGCCTCCAGGATATATTGCGCCAACTCACCCGCCTCGGAACCTAGATTAGTCGCGTGTTTGGCATAGAATGCCGTCACAGCGGCGTGCAGCTCGGGTGGAAGGAGAGACGGCAACTCGACCGACCGCACTGGCAAGGAACCGGCGTACACATCCTCCCCGAGTTCAGTGACAGCCCACACTTTCAAGCGCCCCGCAACCGGAAAATTGATATCGCTCAAGACAACCTTGGAAGCGACATCGGCAAACTGGACACCTTCCGCAAGATACTCGTCAACATTACTTCCAAATTGGGGAAGTATCCCACCTGTTGGAAAGTAAATTGGCTCGTCCGCACCAGGGTACTGAACCTTCACGCCTGCCAAAGCACGCGGATCACGAATATCTGAGCGTAACTTGGTGATAACTATCAACTTCATCATCCGCGCTGGCAATGATGGGAAGGTTATCTCAGGGTATACGCCAATAATAGTGGCCTTCCCGTCCGCTTCCAGCCTGTAATCGTCACAGACCTGAAAGGAGGCCCAGGTCATCTTAACACCATATGTGCTCGCTCGCCACCTAACGGGGTTCGAGCGAGATCACCCATCGTGAAATTATGTACCAACGCCTTCACCGGCTCAGCGTACTGCACTGTCCGAGTTGGCTCGTCCACCGCATTAACCACCGTCGTGGCGCATGTGTAGCGGAACTGTTGCCCATCCTTGCGCCAGAACGCCAAGCCGGCATGGTTTTCTTTTGGAATATCCGCGATCGCTTGTTGGAGCGCGGCATGCCCCGCCGCAGCCCGATCTGCGATAGCGGGCTTCACATCCTCCAGCAATACAACATCAGCTTGGAGGCGCGCCCCCATGGCCCTGGCGAGATCGCACAGGGTATCCATGGTCATATTGGCCTGCCCGTTGAGACGCTTAGAGATTAGGGATTCACTGACCCCGAGAATCTCGGCGATGGCCTTTTGTGTCAGGCCCCGCTCTACCGCCAACCTGCGGAACAGGGCGTCCAGCTTCTTATAGGTCTCATGCCTGAACCGCATGCGGTACAGTAGCTTCTCGTCATCAGACATGCGCTCCGGCTGCGAAAGGCTAACCTCGGCATTCATCGTTCGCTCCATCAATTCATATGCCCGTCGAACGTGTTGGCCACAAACGGCACCAGTTTCAGCTCTGCCCGCTTGGTCTCCGACTTGTCGACGATCTCAATCCACGCCGCCGAACCACCAGGCCCAAGCGTGCTGCGCAAAGACACGTGCGTACAGATGAACACGCGATGGGCGTGAAACCAGCCAACCAGGCGAACGGCAGGCTTCATGAACGCCCTCAACTCCCACATATTTCGTTTGACTGGCGCCAGCCAAGTCATCTGCCTCTTCTCAACCACCTCTTCTCCCGTCAAGAAGGCTTCCATCTGCACTCTGAGGTTTGCCAGAGCGGCTCCATTCAGGTCTCTATTCGTCGATCGGTTTATCGGGTGGCACTGTCCATAGAGGCTTTCGGTCATGAAGATCTGGCGGCTCAACACGAAATCGTTATCGGGGTTATGGGGCAGCCACTCGATTAAGCCAGGGAGCGGCGGCGGGAGCCTCACAAACCCATTCGCCACCGTCACTACAGTCTTTGCAATTGACATATATGTCAACCCAACTCGATTTTCCAGTGCCACTCTAGCACGCATCGCAAGGCTACGAGTTACACAACCGGAAGGCAACCCTATGCCTCAACGTCTAACAGCGTTAGACACTGACGGGCTAAGGAACGAGAACAGGAAAATGAAAAACCCCCGAAAGGCGTTACCTTTCAGGGGTTTACAATGGTGCCCAGGGGCGGAATCGAACCACCGACACTGCGATTTTCAGTCGCATGCTCTACCAACTGAGCTACCTGGGCACGGTAGCCCTCGCCGGGAGTTTGGTGACCCCCCGGACCCCGTCAGGGGTCAGGGGATCAATGGTGCCCAGGGGCGGAATCGAACCACCGACACTGCGATTTTCAGTCGCATGCTCTACCAACTGAGCTACCTGGGCAGGACGCTCTCGGCGAAGAGGAGGCGCTTATACAAAGAGTTCCGCCAGCGGTCAAGCCCCCGGCGCCGAAAAACCCTCCCCCTCCGCCAAATTGTCGCCCGTCTCCTCGGTTTCGACCCGGTAGACCCCGCCCAGCCAGCGGTGCAGATCGACATCGGCGCAACGGCGCGAACAGAACGGACGGAAGGTCTCCACCGCCGCCCCGCCGCAGATCGGACAGGCCTTGCCGGCCTCGGCTTTGCTCATCGCACACTCTCCTCGATCACCATCGTCTCCCGCGCCGCCCCCGGCAGCGACCGCAAGGCAAGGCCGGTCCCCAGCCGCGCCGCCGTCTCGTCCCAGGCGGCGCGGTGGCGCCCGGTCAGTTCCGCCGCCACCTCGGCCGCCACCGCCAGGATCAGCCCCCGCCCCGGCCGGTGCGGCGCCTCGGCCAGCAGCCGGCGCAGGGCGTCGAGCGCCACCGTCTCCGCCGTCGGCCGTGCCACGCTCTCGCCCAGCAACTCGGCCAAGGCGGCGCCGCGCCGCTCGCGGGTCAGTTCGACCAGCCCCAGCCGCGACACCCCGAACAGATGGGTCGGCACCGGATCGGCCGCCACCGCCGCCCGCAGCGCCTCGGCCAGCCGGTGCGGCGCCCCGCCCCGTTCCGACACGAAATCGATCACCACCTGCCCGCCGATATTGCGCAGGCGCAGTTGGCGGGCAATCGCCGCGACGGCGGCGCGGTTGGCCTGATCGGCGCGGCCGCCGCCGGAATCGACGTCGATCGCGGTCAGGGCGGCGGTGGTCTCGATCGTCAGCCGCCCGCCCCCCGCCAGCGCCACCGACGGGGCCAACAACGCCTCGATCTCCGCGTCGATGCCATGCCGTTCCAGCACCGGCCCGTCACGCCACAGCTCGGCCCGCTCCGGCGCGATCTGCCGGGCCAGCGCCAGCGCGGCCGGATCGTCGGTCCGCACCCAGCGCACCTCGGGCCACGCCGCCAGCAGCCGCTGCAACGGCTCCGGCCGGGCCAACAGTGCCGGTGCCGGCGGCAGCGTCCCCGCCGGCCGCTCGGCCGCCATCAACAGCGGCCCTTTGCCGGCACGCGCCTCGGCCCGCACCTCGACCGCGATGGCATCCCCCTCGCCCAGCCCAAGCTTGCCCGCCCCGGGCAGAAACCCCGGCCGCCCCCCGCCGCCAAGCTCGACGAACGCCCCATCCGCCCCGCGCGCCAGCCCGACCACCCGCCCGAGAAAGCGGCAGCCGCTCAACAGCGTGGCCCGATCGATCACCAACTCGACCAGCCGCCCCCGGGCGCAGAGAGCGAAACGGCTCTCGCCCGGCGACCGGCTCCACAGAATTTCATCGATGATCATGCCGGCACCGCCCCGAGGAGAGGTCACGGGATCCAAGGGCCTTGCGGCCCTTGGCGGGTGCGGGCGGAGCCCGCCTAGTTCCCTTGTCCGTCGAGCAGGGACGCCGTCTCGTAGAGCGGCAACCCGACGACATTGCTGTAGGACCCGGACAGCGCCCGGACGAAGCGCGCCGCCCGCCCCTGGATGGCGTAGCCGCCGGCCTTGCCGTGCCACTCGCCGCTGTCGAGATAGGCGGCGGTTTCCTCGGCCGTCAACCGCTTGAAGGTGACGGTGGTGGTGACCAGTCGCCGCCCGACCCGCCCATCGGGGCCGATCAGGCAGACGCCGCCCAGCACGCGGTGCCGCCGCCCCGACAGCAGATCGAGGCAGCGCCGCGCGGTGGCGACGTCCTCGGCCTTGGGCAAGGCGCGGCGGCCGCAGGCGACCACGGTATCGGCGGCAAGGACGAAGCACCCGGGGTGACGGCCGGCCACGGCGCGGGCCTTGGCCTCGGCGAGGCGTTCGGCCAGACGCGGCGGCAGTTCGTCGCGACCGGGGGTTTCGTCGATGTCGGCGGGGTCGATCGCCGCCGGTTCGAGGCCGATCTGCCGGAGCAGATCGATCCGCCGGGGCGAAGCCGAGGCCAGGACCAGCGGAACGCGTCCGCTCGGCTTGCTCATCACCGGCTTACTTGTAGCGGAAGGTGATACGGCCCTTGGTCAAGTCGTAGGGCGTCATTTCCACGTTGACCCGGTCACCGGCGAGAACGCGGATCCGGTTCTTGCGCATCTTGCCCGAGGTATGGGCAAGAATTTCATGGTCGTTGTCGAGCTTGACCCTGAACATGGCGTTGGGCAGAAGCTCCGTCACCGTGCCTGAAAACTCGATTACATCCTCTTTCGCCATCTGGCCTCCATCGGGGCTCCCTGCCGCGCGGGAAGATAAGTGAGCGTTCGCTTGGGTTTGGTCAAGCCTTTTCACACCGGGCGGAACGGCAGGCCGCCCGGCGCAAGGATCAGGCCTCGCCGGGATTGAGGCGGATCGCCACCGACAAGGCGTGGGCGCCGAGTCCCTCGGCCTCGGCCAGCCGCACCGCCGCCGGACCGATCCGCCGCAGCGACTGGGAATCGCAGCCGATCAGGGTGGTGCGCTTCATGAAATCGAGCACGCCGAGGCCGGAGGAGAACCGGGCCGAGCGCGCGGTGGGCAGGACGTGGTTGGGGCCGCCGACATAATCGCCGACCGCCTCGGGGGTGTAGCGGCCGAGGAAAATGGCGCCGGCATTGCGCACCCGCGCCGCCAGCGCCTCGGGCTCGGCCACCGCCAGTTCGAGATGCTCGGGGGCGATGCGATCGACCAGCGGCACCGCGTCGGCCAGGGTCGGCACCACGATCATCGCGCCGTGGCGGTCCCACGAGTCGCGGGCGATTGCCGCGCGCGGCAGGGTGGCGAGATGGGACTCGACCGCCCGGCCGACCTGCGCGGCGAAGGCGGCGTCATCGGTGATCAGGATGCTCTGGGCGGCGGTGTCGTGCTCGGCCTGGCTCAGCAGGTCGGCGGCGATCCAGCCGGGATCGTTGCCGCCATCGGCCACCACCAGGATCTCGGACGGGCCGGCGATCATGTCGATGCCGACGGTGCCGAACACCCGGCGCTTGGCCGCCGCGACCCAGGCATTGCCGGGGCCGACGATCTTGTCGACCGGGCGGATGGTTGCGGTGCCGTAGGCCAGCGCCGCCACCGCCTGGGCGCCGCCGACGCGGTAGATCTCGTCCACCCCGGCGATGCGGGCGGCGGCCAGCACCAGCGGGTTGAGCCGCCCATCGGGGGCCGGCACCACCATCACCAGACGCCCGACCCCGGCGGCCTTGGCCGGGATCGCGTTCATCAGCACCGAGGAGGGATAGGCGGCGGTGCCGCCCGGAACATAGAGCCCGGCGGCCTGGACCGGGGTCCAGCGCAGGCCGAGGCGCACCCCGGCCTCGTCAACGAAATGGTCGTCGCCCGGCACCTGCCGCTGGTGGAAGGCGCGGATGCGGGCGGCGGCGAGGTCGAGCGCGGCGAGCAGGGCCGGATCGCAGGCGGCGGCGGCGGCCTCGATCTCGGCCGGGGTGACCGCGAGGCCGGCGACGGCGAGGTCGAGCCGGTCGAACCGGGCGGTGTAGTCGAACAGGGCGGCATCGCCCCGGTCACGCACCTCGGCGATGATCGCGGCGACCTGGGCATCGACCTCGGCATCGGTCTCGCGCTTCATCGCCAGCAGGGCGGCGAAGTCGGCCTCGAAGCCAGGGGCGGCGGCGAACAGCAGGCGATCGGGTCTCATCGGGCGGCGCCCTCCCCCACCACGCGCCGGAACGCCTCGATCCAGCCGGTCAGTTCACCGGGACGGGTCTTCAGCGCGGGGCGGTTGACGATCAGACGGCTGGAAATCTGGGCCAGCACCTCGACCTCCTTGAGGCCGTTGGCGCGCAGCGTCGCCCCCGACGACACCAGATCGACGATGCGCGAACAGAGCCCGAGTGAGGGGGCCAGTTCCATCGCCCCGTTGAGCTTGACGCATTCGGCCTGGACGCCGCGCTGGGCGAAGTGACGCTTGGTCACCTCGGGATATTTGGTGGCGATGCGGACGTGGCTCCACTGGCCGGGATCGTCGGTGGCGGCGATGTCGTCCGGCTCGGCCACCGACAGCCGACAGCGGCCGATGCCGAGGTCGAGCGGCGCGTACAGCTCGGAATAATCGAATTCCATCAGCACATCGTTGCCGGCGATGCCGAGATGGGCGGCGCCGAAGGCGACGAAGGTGGCGACATCGAACGACCGCACCCGGATGATGTCGATCGAGGGATGGTTGGTGGCGAAGCGCAGCAGCCGGGTATGCGGGTCCTCGAACGCCGGCTCGGGCTCGATCCCGGCGGCGCGGACCAGGGGCAGGGCCTCGTCGAGAATCCGCCCCTTGGGCAGGGCGATCACCAATTTGTCTTGCGAGGGCACGTCGCGGTTCCAAAAATCGTTCCAGGCGGCTGGTGTTCTACAATTTTTCCCGCCCAGGTGCCACCCTTGTCACACACAGGGCTGGGTTCAGATGTTTAAGGCCCTCGGGGGAGACGCGGGCTCCGCCCGCACCCGCCAAGGGCCACAAGGCCCTTGGAACCCGTCGATGGTCGGGCACGGCGGCGCCAAGGGAATGGGATCCAAGGGCCCGTGGCCCTTGGCGGGCGTGGGCGGAGCCCACATCACCCCGGCTTGACCCGGTCGCGGGCGGGGCGGATGATTTTGCGGGACGGACGACACAAACGGGAGCACCGCGATGACCGCAACCGCGATGGGGCTGACGCTGCGTCCCGATTTCGTCTGGGGGGTTTCGACCTCGGCCTTCCAGATCGAGGGGGCGGTGGCCGAGGACGGGCGCGGGCCGTCGATCTGGGACACACGCTGTCGCGAGGCCGGCGGCATCGCCGACGGCAGCAACGCCGACATCGCCGCCGACCATTATCACCGCTGGCGCGAGGACATCGCCCTGATGCGCGAGATCGGGGTCGGCGCCTACCGCTTCTCGCTGGCCTGGCCGCGTCTGCTGCCGCGCGGGCGGGGCAAGGCCAATCCGGCCGGGCTCGATTTCTACGACCGGCTGATCGACGGGCTGCTCGAAGCCGGGATCGAGCCGTGGCTGTGTCTTTATCATTGGGACCTGCCGCAGGCGCTCGACGATCTCGGCGGCTGGACCAACCGCGACTGCGCCGGCTGGTACGCCGATTACGCCACCCTGGTGGCGCGGCGCTACGGCGACCGGGTCAGGCGCTTCGTCCCGTTCAACGAATATTCGGTGTTCACCCTGTTCGGCTACGCCATCCCGTGGGCGGCGCCGGGGGTGGCCGACCGCACCGCCCATCTGCGCGCGGTCCATCACGTCAATCTCGCCCATGGCGCCGGGGTCGATATCCTGCGCGACCACGTCAAGGGGGCGCTGATCGGCGGCATCCACAACCGGCAGGCGGTGCGGCCGGCCAGCGCCAGCGCCGAGGACCATGCCGCCGCCATCCGGCTCGACGCCCACTGGAACGGGGTGTTCTGCGATCCGCAGATCCTCGGCGCCTATCCCGAGGCGGTGGCCGAGGATTTCGAGCCCTATTGCCGGCCGGGCGATCTGGCCCGGATCTGCCGGCCGCAGGACTGGATCGGCCTCAATCATTACGGCCCGATCTTCGCCCGCGCCGATCCGACCCGGGTGTGGGGCTATGGCTGGGCCGACACCCCGCCCGCCCCGGTCGATCCGGCGATCGGCTGGCCGATCTTCCCCGAGGCCTTCACCGAGGAACTGCTGACCCTGCACCGGCGCTACCGCCTGCCGATCTACGTCACCGAGAACGGCTGCGGCGGCGGTGCCGGCTCGGAGCAACCCGACGCCGCCGGCGAAATCGCCGACACCCATCGCGTCGCCTATCTGCGCGCCTATCTCGCCGCCCTCGGCGCGGCGGTGGACCAGGGCGCCGACGTGCGCGGCTATTTCGTCTGGTCGCTGCTCGACGCCTTCGAATGGGGCTCGGGCTATGGGCCGCGCTTCGGGCTGGTCCATGTCGATTTCCCCACCGGCACCCGCCGCCTCAAGCAATCCGGCCGCTGGTACCGCGACCTGATCCAGCGATCGCCCAAGGGGTAACCGAGATCCGGCCGGACATCGCCTGAAACGCGGAAAGCCCGGGACGGCCTGAGGGCTCCTTGGTGAAAATTCCGTCCGTTTTCCCGCCGCGCCGAAAAAAATCAGTTTGTTCACAGGAAAATGATCCCGTCCGCGCCAAGCGCGGCGGGGTCATCCGTACCATCAGGCGAGGAAGGCCGTGCCCGCCCCCTCTCCCGGTCCGGCCGGCGCCCCCGCGCCAACCGAACCGGGGCCGTTCCGCAACGCCCCGCCCCGGGGGCGCCGCCTGGCAAGGAGTTCAGCCGTGGTCTCGTCGGTTTCTTCCTCGACCTATTCGAGCTACACCGCGTCCCAGATCGCCACCCTGTCCTCCACCCAGATCGCCGGGCTGACCTATGCCGACATCGCGGCGCTGACCTCGGCCCAGCTGGACGGGCTGACCACCGATCAGATCGCCGCGCTCAGCGCCACCCAATTGTCGTGGCTGTCGCTGACCCAGATGCGCGGGCTCGAAACCACCCAGATCGCCGCGCTGTCGGTCGGCCAGCTGAGCTTTTCCGCCACCCAGCTTTCGGTGCTCAACAACGCCCAGATCGAGGCGCTCGGCGCCGACGACATCGCCGCGCTGACCCCCACCCAACTGGCCGGGCTGACCCCGACCGAGATCGGCGCCCTGTCATCGACCCAGGCCGCCGCGCTGTCGGTCAGCCAGATCCGGGCGCTGTCCACCCTCCAGATCCGCGCCCTGTCGGCCGGCGCGGTGGCCGCGCTGTCCGCGACCCAGCTTGGCGCGCTCGGCGCGACCCAGATCGGCGCGATGCAGCCGGCCCAGGTGGCGGCGCTGACCCCCGACCAGATCGCGGTGCTGAGCCCGACCCAGATCGCCGCGCTGACCAGCACCACCATCGCCGCGCTGGGCGCGGCCCAGGTCGAGACGCTGTCGGCCGCGCAATTGTCGGCGCTGTCGGCCACCACCCTGCGCGGCATCACCCAGACCGAAATCGACAGCCTGAGCCAGACCCAGCTCGCCGCGCTGAGCGCCACCCAGCTCGCCGCCCTCACCGTCACCGCGATCGGCTCGCTCGACAGCACCCAGGTGACCGGGCTGACCAACAGCCAGATCGCCGGCCTCAGCCAGACCCAGATCGCCGCGCTCAGCACCGACGCGGTGTGCGCGCTGAGCCAGACCCAGGTCCAGGGGCTGACCCTGACCCAGCTGCTCGGCCTGACCGTCGCCGACATCGCCGCGCTGTCGGACAGCGACCTCGACGAACTGAGCCGGACCCAGCTGGCCGCCCTCACCGTCACCCAGATCCGGGGCCTGTCGGGCGAGCAGATCGCCAGCCTCGACGCCGACCAGTTCGCCGCGCTGTCCGCCACCGCCCTGGGCGGGCTGACCACCACCCAGGCCGCCCAATTGACCACCAGCCAGATCGCCCAGCTGAGCGCGACCCAGCTCGCCGGGCTGACCAGCACCCAGATCAAGGCGATGGGCACCGGCCAGATCACGATGCTGTCGGTCGATCAGCTGGCGGTGCTGACCACCACCCAGCTCAAGGGCATCACGGCGGACCAGCTCGGGGCGCTGACCACCACCCAGTTCGCCGCGCTGATCCCCTCGCAGCTGGCGGCGCTGACGGTGACCGCGATCGCCGGCCTGACCGAGACCGAGGTGGCGGCGCTGTCCCCGTCCCAGATCTGCGGCCTCGCCCCCACCCTGCTGGCGCGGCTGTCGACCACCACCCTCGGCGCGATGAGCCCCGAGCAGATCGCCGCGCTCGACGTCAACCAGATCCGCTCGCTGTCGATCGCCACCCTGTCGGGCCTCAACACCAGTTGGGTGGCGGCGCTGACCCCGACCCAGATCGGCTGGTTCACCACCACCCAGATCCAGGGCCTGACCGTCGATCAGTTGGCGGCGCTCGACACCACCCGCTTCGCCGCCCTGACCACGGCCGAGCTGTCCGGCCTGACCGCCGGCCAGATCCGCCAGTTCGACACCACCATGATCGCCCGGCTGTCCACGACCCAGATGCAGGGGCTGACCAGCACCGCCCTGGCGGCGCTGAACGAGGAGCAGATCGGCGCGTTGTCCACCGCCCAGCTGGCGGTGCTGTCCGCCACCCAGATGCGGGGACTGACCAGCACCGAGGTGGCGACGCTGTCGACCACCCAGCTGGCCGCGCTCAGCTCGACCCAAATTGCCGGCCTGACCGTCACCGCGATCGCCGGGCTCGACGCCACCGGCGCCGCGATCCTGTCGGTCACCCAGCTCGACGGCCTGAGCCCGAGCCAGATCGCCAGCCTGACCACCACCGCGCTCAACGCGCTCGGGGCCGAGCAGATCCACTCGCTCACCCCCACCCAGATCGCCGGCCTCAACAGCGGCCAGCTGGCCGGGCTGACCACGACGGAGGTCAACCTGCTGAGCACCAGCCAGCTCGCGGCGCTGACCTCGGTCGCGGTGCGCGGGCTGACCCCCGAGGCGTTCGCCGCGCTCGACCCGACCCTGCTGGCCGCCCTCACCCCGCTCCAGCTCTGCGGCATGACCCTGACCCAGGTCAGCGCGATCCCGCCCACCCAGTTCGCCCGGCTCAGCACCACCCAGCTGCGCGGCTTCAACTGGACCGAGATCTCGGCGCTGACCGTCTCGCAGCTGACCGCCCTGGCGCCGACCCAGATCGGCGCGCTGACCAACACCCAGCTTTACGGCCTGTCGAGCGACATGTTCGGCGCGCTGAGCGCCACCCAGATCGCCGGGCTGACCAACACCCAGATCGCCAGCCTGACCGCCACCGCGCTGGCCGGGCTGACCGAAAGCCAGGTGGCGGCGCTGTCGACCTCCCAGCTCGCCGCCCTGTCCGCCGGCCAGATGGGCCTGCTGAGCGGCACCGCCGTGGCGGCGCTGAGCGCGACCCAGGTCGCCAGCCTGACCACCACCCAGATCAAGGGCCTGACCAGCAGCGTGCTCGGCGGCCTGTCGAGCACCGACCTGTCCGAACTGATCGCCACCCAGCTCGCCAACCTGACCACCACCCAGATCCGGGGCCTCAGCGGAGAGCAGCTCGCCGGCCTCAGCGTCACCGAACTGGCCACCCTGACCAGCACCGAACTGGGGGCGCTGACCGCGGCCCAGATCGGCGCCCTCACCACCACCCAGCTCGGCCTGCTGACCCCGCTCCAGGTGCGCGGACTGAGCGGCGGCCAGATCTCCGCCCTGTCGGCCGAGCAGCTCGCCGTGCTGACCGCGACCCAGGTCGCCAGCCTGACCCCGACCCAGATCGGCGGGCTGTCCAGCACCACCCTGGCGGCGCTGACCGAGACCCAGCTCGCGGCGCTGTCCAGCACCCAGGTCGGCGCGCTCACCCCCACCGCGATCGCCGGGCTGACCGCGACCCAGGCCAGCGGGCTGACCACCACCCAGCTGAAGGGCCTGACCCCGGCCGGGCTCGGCGCGCTCAGCCCGACCAGCTTCGCCGCCCTCGGCGACAGCCAGATCGCCGGCCTCACCACCACCCAGATCCGCGGCCTGACCGCCGCCGACATCGCCGCGCTGTCGGCGTCCTCGCTGGCCGAGCTGACCGCGACCCAGTTCGGCGCGCTGACCGCGACCCAGATCCAGGGCCTGACCGGCGAGCAGCTCGCCGGCCTGACCCCGGACCAGCTCGCCACCCTGGCCGGCACCCAGCTGGCGGCGCTGACCGCCGCCCAGATCGGGTCGCTGACCCCGACCCAACTGGCCCAGCTGACCACCACCCAGATCCGCGGCTTCGCCACCACCCAGCTCGCCGCCCTGGGCCAGAGCCAGGTGCGGGGGCTGACCACCAGCCAGATCGCCGGCCTGACCACCACCCAGATCCGGCTGCTGACCGCCACCGGGGTGGGGGCGCTGACCGCCGACCAGCTCGCCGCCCTGTCGACCTATCAGATCGCCGCCCTCACCCCGACCGGGCTCGGCGGCCTCGATTCGACCCAGAGCGGGGCGCTGACCGCCACCCAGCTGAAGGCGCTGGCCAGCAGCCAGCTCGCCGCCCTCACCACCACCGCGTTCGACGCCCTCGACGCCGATCAGATCGCCGCGCTGTCAACCTATCAGATCCGGGGCCTGACCAGCGCCCAGATCGCCGGCCTGACCATCGACGACCTCGCCGAACTGAGCACCACCCAGCTGGCGGCGCTGACCGCCACCCAGATCCGCGGCCTGACCAGCGAGCAGATCGGCGCGCTCGATTCCACCCAGCTGGCGGCGCTGACCACCACCGAGCTGTCCGGCCTGACCACCAGCCAGATCGGGGCGTTGTCCACCAGCCAGCTCGGCCTGCTGACCACCACCCAGATTCGCGGCCTGACCAGCACCTGCCTCGCCGCGCTGTCGGCCGACCAGTTGGGCGCGCTGTCGACCGATCAGATCGCCGGCCTGTCCACCACCCAGGTGCGGGGGCTGACCGGCACCAGCCTCGCCACCCTGACCCCCGACCAGATCGCCGCGCTGACCACCACCCAGATCGCCAACCTGACCGTCACCGCGCTCGCCGGCCTGACCGAGACCGGGGTGGGCGCGCTGTCCACCACCCAGATCCGGGCGCTGGCCAGCAGCCAGATCGGGGCGCTGACCTCGACCGCGTTCGACGCGCTCAACGCCAGCCAGATCGCGGTGCTGACCACCACCCAGATCATGGGCCTGACCAGCACCGCGCTGTCCGGCCTGTCGAGCGCCGATCTGGCCGAGTTCAACACCACCCAGCTGGCCGCGCTGTCGGCGGCCGGCACCGCCGGGCTCGGCGGCGACGAGATCGCCGCCCTCACCCCCACCCAGCTGGCCGCGCTCAGTTCGACCAGCATCGCCGGACTGACCACCACCCAGCTCGCCGCGCTGTCCCCCAGCCAGATCGCCGCCCTGACCGCCACCCAGATCAAAGGCCTGAGCGCCGGCCAGATCGCCAGCCTGTCGCCCGAGCAGGTCGCCGCCTGGTCGAGCAGCCAGGTCGCCAGCCTGACCACCACCCAGCTCCAGGGCCTGACCGCGACCCAGCTCGCCGCGTTCTCCACCGGCGAACTGGCCGGCCTGTCGACCACCGCCCTGGCCGGGCTGACCCCCGCCCAGCTCGCGGCGCTGTCCGGCCCGATGCTGGCGGCGCTGAGCGAAAGCCAGCTCGCCGCCCTGTCGAGCACCCAGATCGGCGCCCTCGCCCCCAGCGCGCTGGCGGCGCTGCCGGCGACCCGGCTCGGCCAATTGTCGACCACCCAGATCAAGGGGGTGACCGCCACCGAACTGGCCGCGCTGTCGGTCACCGGGCTGGCCGCGCTGTCGACCAGCCAGCTGGCCGCCCTCTCCGCCACCGCGCTGAAGGGGCTGGAGAGCGAGCAGATCGAGGCGCTGAGCGCCACCCAGCTGGCCGCGCTGACCAGCAGCCAGCTGGCGGCGCTGACCAGCACCGGCCTCGCCGAACTGTCGGCCACCCAATTGGCCCGGCTCACCACCACCCAGATCCGGGGGCTGAGCGCGACCCAGCTCGGCGGGCTCGGCGCCGACCAGCTCGCCGCCCTGACCCAGACCCAGATGGCGGCGCTGACCGCCACCCAGCTGGCCGGCCTCACCGGCACCGAGGTGGCGGCGCTGCGCGCGACCCAGCTCGCCGCCCTGTCCGGCACCGCCCTGGCCGGGCTGACCACCGGGGCGATCGCCGGCCTGACCGCGACCCAGGCCGCCGGCCTGACCCCCACCCAGCTGGCCGGGCTGACCCCGGCCCAGCTGTCGGCGCTGGGCGCGGACAGCTTCAGCGCCCTCAACGCCACCCAGATGGCGGCGCTGTCCACCACCCAGATCCGGGGGCTCGGCACCACCGACCTTGCCGACCTGACCGTCACCGACCTCGCCGAATTGACCACCACCCAGCTCGGGGTGCTGACCGCCACCCAGCTGGCCGGCCTCGGCCTCGACCAGATCACCGCCCTGTCGGCGACGGCGCTGGCGGCGCTCAGCTCGACCGCGCTGCGCGGGCTGACCTCCGACCAGATCCAGGCGCTGACCACCACCCAGCTCGGCCTGTTGAACGCGACCCAGCTGAAGGGGCTGTCCAGCACCGAGATCGGCGCGCTGACCACCACCCAGCTCGCCAGCCTGACCCCCTCCCAGCTGGCCAGCCTGACCAGCACCGCGATCGCCGGCCTGACCGAAAGCCAGACCGCCGGCCTCAGCCCGGCCCAGGTGGCGGCGCTGTCCACCAGCCAGCTGCGCGCGGTGCCGGCCGCCGCGCTGGCGGCCCTGTCCACCACCCAGTTGGCCGGGCTGTCCTCCGGCCAGCTCGCCGCCCTGACTGCCGCGCAGATGGCGGCGCTCGGCACCGACCAGATCCGGACCCTGTCGACCACCCAGATCGCCGCGCTCGCCACCACCGAGATCGCCGCCCTGACCGCGACCCAGGCCCACGCCTTGACCACCACCCAGCTCGCCGCGTTCTCCACCAGCCAGCTGGCGGCGCTGTCGAGCGGGGCGATCGGCGGCCTTGACGACACCCAGGTCGCGGCGCTGTCGGCCGGCGGCCTCGCCAGCCTGACCGCGACCCAGATCGCCGCCCTCGCCACCACCGCGATCGCCGCGCTGTCGGCCACCCAGCTGGCCGCGCTGACCACCACCCAGATGCGGGCGCTGACCGCGGCCGAGGCCGGCGCGCTGACCGCGACCCAGCTGACCGCGCTGACCACCCGCCAGCTTGGCGCGCTGTCGGCCACCGCCGCCGCCGGGCTGGGCAGCAGCCAGATCGCCGCGCTGGCCACCAGCCAGATCGCCGCGCTCGCCACCACCCAGATCGCCGCGCTGTCCCCGGCCGCGCTGGCCGGCCTGTCCGGCACCGCCATCGCCGCGCTCGGCACCAGCCAGGTCGCCGCGCTGACCGCGACCCAGGTCGGCGCCCTGTCCACCACCCAGCTGGCGGCGTTGTCCCCCGCCCAACTGGCCGCGCTCGACAGCGGCGACCTCAACCGCCTGACCGCCACCCAGCTGGCGGCGATGACCCCGAGCCAGATCGCCACCCTGTCGACCGGCCAGATCGCCGGCATCCCCACCACCGCGCTGGCGGCGCTGTCCGCCGCCCAGCTCGCCGCGCTGACCACCAGCCAGATCGCCGCGCTGTCCCCGACCCAGCTTGCCAGTCTGACCGCCACCGCGGCGGCGGCGCTCGCCGCCACCCAGATCGCCCGCCTGACCACCACCCAGCTGGCCGCCCTGTCCACCAGCGCGATCGCCGCCCTGTCGCCCGACCAGCTCGCCGGCCTGTCGCGGACCCAGCTGGCCAACCTCGCCACCAGCCAGATCGCCGCGCTGACCACCAGCCAGATCGCCGGCCTGTCCACCACCCAGATCGCCAGCCTGACCCCCACCGAGATCGGCGGGCTGGTCGATACCCAGGTCGCCACCCTGTCCACCACCCAGCTGGCCGCCCTGACCGCGACCCAGTTGGCCGCGCTCGGCACCGGCGGGATCGGCGGGCTGTCCACCAGCCAGATCGCCGCGCTCGCCACCACCCAGCTGGCCGGGCTGACCCCCACCCAGCTGAACGCCCTCGGCTACCGTCAGATCGCCGCCCTGACCGTCACCGAGATCGCCGGCCTGACCACCACCCAGATCAAGGGGCTGTCGAGCGGCGCGCTCGCCAACCTGACCACCACCCAGATCGCCGCCTTCTCCCCCACCCAGATCGGCGCCCTGTCCACCGCCGCGCTGGCCGGGCTGACCTCGGCCCAGGCGGCGGCGCTGACGCCGACCCAGCTCGCCAGCCTGGGCACGACCCAGATCGCCGCCCTCTCCACCACCGCGATCAGCGGCCTCTCCACCACCGAGATCGCCGCCCTGTCGACCCGGCAGGTGGCGGCGCTGGCCGCAACCCAACTGGCGGTGCTGACCGCCCGCCAGCTCGGCGCCCTGACCCCGTCCCAATTTGACGCGCTGACCCCGACCGCGCTCGCCGGCCTCGGCGACACCCAGGTCGCCGCGCTGTCCGCCAGCCAGCTGGCCGAACTGACGCCGAGCCAGATCGCCGCCCTGTCCGCCACCGCGATCCGCGGCCTGACCGGCGGCGCGATCGCCGGCCTGTCCACCACCCAGCTGGCGGCGTTGACCACGACCCAGCTCGGCGCGCTTGATGACGGTCAGGTGGCGGCGCTGTCCACCACCGCCCTGGCCGCGCTGGCCCCGACCCAGGTCGCCGCGCTGGCCCCCGGCGCGATCGACGCGCTGGCCCCGACCCAGATCGCCAGCCTGGCGATCACCCAGCTCGACGCGCTGACCACCAACCAGATCGCCGCCCTGACCCAGACCCAGCTGGCGGCGCTGACCACCAGCCAGCTGGTGTCGCTGTCCACCACCCAGATCGCCGCGCTGGCCGCGACCCAGGTCGATGCCCTGACCAGCGGCCAGCTGGCGGCGCTGACGCCCGACCAGCTCGCCGCCCTGTCGTCCGCCGGCGGCGGCGGCCTGTCCACCACCGACATCGCCGGGCTCAGCCTGACCCAGATCGCCGCGCTCAGCACCACCACCCTGGCCGCGCTCGGCACCACCCAGCTCGCCGCGCTGAACGCCACCGGGATCGCCGCGCTGTCCACCACCCAGCTGCGCGCCCTGACCCCGACCCAGCTCGCGGCGCTGTCGTCCGGCCAGATCGCCGCCCTGTCCACCACCCAGGTCGCCAGCCTGACCGCGACCGGACTGGCCGGGCTGACCAGCACCCAGCTGGCCGGGCTGTCGAGCGACCAGCTGGCCGCGCTGGCCCCCGCCCAGATCGCCGCGCTGTCGACCGGCGCGGTCACCGGCCTGACCCCGGCCGAATTCGCCCTGCTGTCGACCCAGCAGCTGGCGGCGCTGACCAGCGGCCAGATCGCCGCCCTCTCCACCACCCAGGTGGCGGCGCTGACGGCGGGCGAACTGGCGGCGCTGAGCGCCACCGGGATCAGCGGCCTGACCGAGACCCAGATCGCCGCGCTCAGCACCACCCAGCTGGCCGCCTTCAACACCACCCAGATCGCCGCGCTCGGCCCCACCGCCGTCGGCGGCCTGACCGCGACCCAGATCGCCAGCCTGACCACCACCCAGCTCAACCAGCTGACCGCGACCGAACTGGCGGCGTTCTCGACCACCCAACTGGCGGCGCTCTCCTCCACCCAGTTGGCCGGGCTGACCACCACCGCGATCGCCGGGCTGACCGCGACCGAACTGGGGGCGCTGACCACCGCCCAGCTCGCCGCCCTGTCCACCCGCCAGATCGCCGCGCTGGGCCAGACCCAGATGCGCGGCCTGACCAGCACCGGGCTGGCCAGCCTGTCGGCCAGCCAGCTGGCGGCGCTGTCCACCAGCCAACTGGCCGGGCTGACCGCCACCGCGATCGTCGGCCTGTCGGCGGCCCAGCTCGACGCCCTGACCACCACCCAATTGGCGGCGCTGACCCCGACCCAGGCCGGCGCGCTGACGGCCAGCCAGCTGGCCAGCCTTGATTCGACCCAGATCGGCGCGCTGTCGGCCGCCGCGATCGCCGGCCTGACCTCGACCGAGGTCGCCGGGCTGGCCACCACCCAGCTGGCGGCGCTGTCCACCACCCAGATCGCCGCGCTGTCGGCCACCGCGATCCGGGGGCTCGACCCGACCCAGTTCGACTCGCTCGCCGCCAGCCAGCTTGCCGCGCTGACCGCGACCGAGCTGGCGGCGCTGTCCACCACCCAGATCGCCGCGCTGTCCACCACCCTGCTGGCGGCGCTGGCGCCGACCCAGATCGCCGCCCTGACCGCGACCGGGCTGGGGGCGCTGTCCACCACCCAGATGGCGGCGCTGTCGACCACCCAGATCGCCGCGCTGTCGATCGACGCGATCGGCGGACTGACCGCCGACCAGCTGGCCGGGCTGACCGGGGCGCAATTGGCCACCCTGTCCACCCGCCAGATCGCCGCGCTGTCGACCAGCGCGATCAAGGGGCTCGCCCCCAGCCAGCTCGACGCGCTGTCGACCCGGCAGCTGGCCGCCCTGACCGCGACCGAGCTGGGCGCGCTCTCCACCACCCAGATCGGCCAGTTGTCCACCACCCTGCTGGCGGCGCTGGCGCCGGCCCAGATCGCCGGTTTGACCGACACCCAGGTGGCGATGCTGTCGTCCAGCCAGCTGGCCGCGCTGACCACCAGCCAGATCGCCACCCTGTCGCCCACCGGGGTCGCCGGCCTGACCGCGACCCAGATCGCCCAGCTTTCGACCACCCAGCTCCAGGCGCTGACCGCGACCGGGATCGCCGCCCTGTCGAACGCGGCGGTGGCCGGCCTGTCGGCCGACGAACTGGCGGCACTGACCACCACCCAGTTGCAGAGCCTGACCCGGACCCAGATCGGCAGCCTGACCACCGGCCAGCTCGGGCTGTTGACCACCACCCAGCTCGGCCTGCTGACCACCACCGAACTGTCGGGCCTGACCGCCACCCAGGTGGCGGCGCTGTCCAATGCCCAGCTGGCCGCGCTCGGCACCAGCCAGGTGTCCAGCCTGTCGCCCGCCGGGGTGTCGGGCCTGACCGCCGCCCAGGTC
This sequence comes from Phaeospirillum tilakii, assembly GCF_042683125.1. Taxonomy (NCBI): domain Bacteria; kingdom Pseudomonadati; phylum Pseudomonadota; class Alphaproteobacteria; order Rhodospirillales; family Rhodospirillaceae; genus Phaeospirillum; species Phaeospirillum tilakii. Next base: position 36,505 of record NZ_JBHUIY010000008.1, on the reverse strand, counting down.
GCCGCGCTGGCCACCTCGCAACTGGGGGCGATGAGCGCGACCCAGATCGCCGCCTTGTCCACCACCGGCATCTCCGGCCTGACCCCCGGCCAGTTCGCCGCGCTGACCACCACCCAGTTCAGCAGCCTGTCGGCCACCGGCATCACCGGGCTGACCACCAGCCAGATCGCCGGCCTGACCACCACCCAGATCGGCCTGCTGACCACCACCGAACTGTCGGGCCTGACCGCGACCCAGATCGCCGCCCTGTCCACCACCCAGGTCGGCGACCTGACCCCGAGCCAGATCGCGGCGCTCGCCACCACCGCGATCGGCGGCCTGTCGGCCAGTCAGATCGGCGCGCTCAGCTCGACCCTGCTGACCAGCCTGACCGCGAGCCAGATCGGCGCGCTGTCGACCACCCAGATCGGCCAGCTCGGCGCCGACCAGATCGGCCTTTTGACCACCGGCCAGATCGGCGGGCTGCAACGGATGCAGATCCGCGCGCTGGCCGCCACCCAGCTTGCCGCGCTGACCACCGGGCAGATCCAGGCGCTGTCGCCCGGGCAGGTCGGGTCGTTCTCCTCGACCGAGCTGCGGCAATTGGCCCCCACCCAGATCGCCACCCTGACCTCGACCCAGGTCGCCGGCCTCAGCGCCCCCGGGCTGGCGGTGGTGATCGACCAATTGTCGGCCACCCAGTTCGGCGCCATCACCACCACCACGATGGCGACGCTGACCACCACGGCGATCGCGGCGCTGACCACCACCGAGATCGATTATTTCAACGGCACCCAATTGGGCGCCCTCACCCCCACCCAACTCGCGGCGATGACTGAGGAACAGCGCGCCGCGGTTGCCGAGGCGATGGCCTGATCCCTATCCAGCCGTCCCCACCCCCCGCCGAACGCGGGGGGCGGCGGGACGGCGCCCGGAGAGCCCACCCCAGATGACCCGTGATGTCCTGACCCCCACGCTGTTGCAGTCGATGGCGCGGACCCTCAGCCTGATGGACCTGATCAAGAGCGCGGAAACCCTCAAGGCCACCGGCCAGACCGACTCGATCGTCACCCTTTACGCCACCTGGGTCGAACACAATGCCGACCATCCGCTGCTCTATGCCGCGCTGTTCAATTACGCGGTGATCCTGACCGAGCTCGGCCGGATCGACACCGCGCGGGACTGCCTGGAACGGGCGGTCGCCCTCAATCCCGATTTCCTGCCGGCCGCGATCAATCTCGGCCGGGTCTACGAGATCCAGGGCGCCACCGCGGTGGCGGTGGTGCAATGGTCGTCGGTGCTGCAGAAGCTGGCCCTGCTCAACGGCGGCGCGGTCACCCACAAGATCACCGCCCTCAACCAGATCGCCCGCACCCTGGAAACCGCCGCCCAGGACGACAGCGCCGAGGAGATGCTGCGCCAGAGCCTGGAGATCGATCCCTCCCAGCGCGAGGTGGCCCAGCATTACATCGCGCTGCGCCAGCGCCAGTGCGAATGGCCGGTGATGGTGCCGTGGGAGCGGGTCGGCCACGACACCCTGATGCGCGGCCTGTCGCCGCTGTCGGCGGCGGCGCTGGCCGATGATCCGCTGCTGCATCTCGCCGTCGCCGCCCATTACAACAAGGTCGATGTCGGCGACCCCCAGGCACCGATCACCGCCTGGCCGCGCGCCGCCGCCCATCAGGGCCCGCTCAGGATCGGCTATCTCTCCTCCGACCTGCGCGAACACGCGGTCGGGCAGCTGATGGCCGAGGTGCCGGTGCTGCACGACCGCGCCCGGGTCGAATTGTTCGCCTATTATTGCGGGCCGCACAGCAGCGACCCGATGCATGACGCCTTCAAGACCGCGTTCGACCACTGGCTCGACATCAACGCGCTCGACGACGCCACGGTGGCGCGGCGGATGGTCGAGGACGGGATCCAGATCCTGGTCGATCTCAACGGCTACACCCGCGAGGCCCGCCACCGCCTGCTGGCGCTGCGGCCGGCGCCGGTGATCGTCAACTGGCTGGGCTATCCCGGCACCCTGGCCAGCCCCTATCACCATTACCTGATCGCCGACGCGTGGATCATCCCGCCCGAGGACGAGATCCATTATTCGGAAAAGGTGGTGCGGCTGCCCTGCTACCAGCCCAACAACCGCCAGCGCCGCGCCGCGCCCCATCGCCCCGGCCGGGCCGAACTCGGCCTGCCCGAGCAGGGGCTGGTCTATTGCTGCTTCAACGGCAGCCACAAGATCACCCGCTTCATGTTCGAACGCTGGCTGCTGATCCTGTCGCAGGTGCCGGACAGCGTGCTGTGGCTGCTGGGCGGCTCCGAGGGGGCGCAGCAGCGGCTGCGCGACCACGCCGCCGCCCACGGCATCGACCCGGCCCGGCTGGTGTTCGCCGACAAGCGGGTCAATGCCGAGCATCTCGCCCGCTATCCCGCCGCCGACCTGTTCCTCGACACCTCGCCCTACGGCGCCCACACCACCGCCTCGGACGCGCTGTGGATGGGGGTGCCGGTGCTGACCCTGGCCGGGCGGTCGTTCGCGGCGCGGGTGTGCGGCAGTCTGGTGCGCGCCGCCGGCCTGCCCGAACTGGTGTGCGACGACGCCACCGCCTATGTCGAGCAGGCGATCGCGCTCGGCCGCGACCGCGCCCGGCTCCAGGCGCTGCGCGACCGTCTCGTCGCCGGGCGGGATCAGTGCGTGCTGTTCGACACCCCCGCTTTGGTGGCGGCGCTCGAGGCGCGCTATCACGAGATGTGGGCCGATTGCCAGGCCGGCCGCCTGCCCCGGCCCGATCTCGCCAATCTCGACGTCTATCTCGAAATCGGCGCCGCCACCCATTACGACGAAACCGACCTGCAAACGGTCGAGGATTATCACGGCTGGTGGCGCGACCGGCTGCGCCGGCGCCACCGGGTGCGGCCGATCGCGGCCGATGCCCGCCTGTTCCCGCCCAGCCTCGCCGCCGAAGCCTGAAGGATTCCTGGATGATGCGCCCCGCCCTGTTGCCGTCGCTGTTGCTGCTGTTCCTGCTGGCCGCCGCCCCGCCGGCCGCGGCCGGCCCCGGCCCGGCCGAAACCGGGGTGCGGGTCGAGAAGCCGGCCGGGGACGGGGTGCATTTCTCCCAGGGCTCGGGGGTCTATCTCGGCGGCGGGCTGGTGCTGACCGCCGCCCATGTCGTCAAGGTCGATCCCGGCTCGCCCCGGGTCACCGTGCTGCTCGACGGCCGCCGCCTCGACGCCACCCTGGTCCGCGACGGCCAGCAGGACGGAATCGATCTCGCCCTGCTGCGCCTGCCCGCCACCAGCCTCGACCCGGCGCGGCAGGCCCAGGCGGCGGTGACGCTGTGCCCCGACAATCCCGAACCGAGCCGCCCGGTCCAGGTCGCCGCGCTGGGCAGCGTCCGCAACGCCTTCACCATCCCCACCCCGCTCGACAGCGAGGGACCGCGCGACACCGGGGCCTGGACCAACATCCTGGCCACCGGCTTCAAACCGGGCAGCTCGGGCGGCGGGGTGTTCGACCCGCGCCGCTCCTGCCTATGGGGGATCCTGGCGGTCGAGATGAGCGGCCCGTCGAAGACCACCGGCCGCCAGCTCGACCTGACCGCCTTCGTCCCGGCCAGCCGGATCGAACCCTTCCTCGGCTCGCCGACGGCGGAATAACGGCGGGCCACCCCCCTTTTCGGTGATGTGGGCTCCGCCCACCCCCGCCAAGGGCCGCAAGGCCCTTGGAACCCCTTGATGGTCGGGCCCGGAAAGGCCTTTCCGCTTGGGCGCGGGCGCTGGTCGCGCGAAGGACAGGGAAAGGGATCCAAGGGCCTTCGGCCCTTGGCGGGTGCGGGCAGAGCCCGCGTGACACCGGCGGCCGGCTCTATGGCGATCGCCCGGTTATCCAATTCCTTATGGCGCCCCGCCCTTATGCCTATTAAACAGGCTCTTCTCGTTTTGCCTGTTTTATGAACGGAGGGGTGCGGTGAGTGAGGAAGGCGCGGACGGCCGCAACCGGCCGGAACGGATCATCGCGCTGTCGAAGGCGGTCCACGACGTCGCCACCAGCAAGATCGGCGAGATCAAGGCGGTCACCAGCGCCACCCGGATCCTGTCGCTCAACGCCCTGATCGAGGCCGCCCGCGCCGGCGAGGCCGGGCGCGGCTTCGCCGTGGTCGCGACCGAGGTCAAACGGGTATCGGAAACGATCAGCGCCATCACCCAGGCGCTGGAAGGCGAGCTGGCCGGCACCGTGCATGATCTGATGACCCTGGGCGAAACCATCATCCAGCAGATGCGCGGCTCGCGGCTGGCCGACCTCGCCCTCAACGCGATCGAGATCATCGACCGCAATCTGTATGAGCGCTCGTGCGACGTGCGCTGGTGGGCGACGGATTCGGCGGTGGTGGCCTGCGCCAGCGATCCCGGCCCGCGCCCGGCCGCCCACGCCGCCGAGCGGCTGGGGGTGATCCTTGATTCCTATACCGTCTATCTCGATCTGTGGATCATCGACCGCGCCGGCCGGGTGATCGCCAACGGCCGGCCGCGCCGCTATCCGCGCGCGGTCGGCACCGACGTCTCGGCCGAGGCATGGTTCCGCGAGGCGCTGGCCACCCGTGACGGCACCGCCTACGCCGTCGCCGACATCGCCACCACCCCCGCCCTCGACGGCGCGGCGGTGGCCACCTACGCCGCCGCGATCCGCGAGGGCGGCCGCACCGACGGCAGCCCGATCGGCGTGCTCGGCGTCTTCTTCGACTGGCAGCCCCAGGCCCAGGCGGTGGTCAAGGGCATCCGCCTCAGCGACGAGGAAAAGAAGCTGACCCGATGTCTGCTGGTCGATCAGGGCGGACGGGTGATCGCCGCCTCGGACGATCGCGGCCTGCTGACCGAGCGGGTCACCCTGCGCCACGGCGGCGCGACGATGGGCAGCTATCATTATGACGACGGCCGCACCGTCGGCTTCGCCCTCACCCCCGGCTACGAGACCTATCGCGGCCTCGGCTGGTACGGGGTGATCGTCCAGCAGCGCCCCGCCGAGGGCTGATCCCCCCGACGGAGCGCCGGCCCGGTCAGTGCGTCAGCAGCGCCGCCGCCCGATGCAGATCAAGACGCTGCCACGCCACCCCCTCGGCCTCGGCCGCGCCGAGCGGGAAGCCGGCCGGCAGCGCGGTGCTGCGCAGGATCTCGGCCAGATCGGCGACCGGCAAATCGGGCCGCAGCGGCGCCAGCAGCACCGCCGCCGCGAGCGGAGCCGGCAGCGGCCGATCGGTGGACTCGAGCCGGGCCAGACCGTAGGTCAGGGTGTAGGCGTGGAACGTCGCCGCCGCCGGCGCGGCCCACGGATCGGATTGCGGCCCGGCCGGACGGGCGCACACCACCAGCGCGACGCCGCATTCCTGCTCCAGCGCGGCGCGCAACTGGTCGCGGGCGGTGGCGAACAGCACCTGATAGGCCGGATCGGCCAGGAAACGGGACAGGGTGCGCTCGACGATCATCCGCGCGCCGATCAGGTCGAGCGGGTAATGCACCCCGAGCACCAGCCGCGAATAGCCGTAACCGGCGCCCCGGGCAACCAGGGCGGCATAGCGTTCCGGCAGCATCGCCGCCAGCAGCAGGGCGTCGGAGATGCCGGCATTGGTATGGCCGCTGGGGAAGGACCCGCCGGCCGCCTTGTAGGGCGCGCCGGTGGCGACGAAAATCGAGTCCGGCACCAGTTGGATCCGGTTGCCCGCCACCTCGAACGGCCGGCGGTAATCGAACGCCCGCTTGGCCGGGCCGGTCGAAATCGCGCTGGCCTTGATCAGCGCCGCCGCCTTGCCGATCCCGCCTTTTTCATAGGCGCGCAGGAAGGCCTCGCCCAGGCGCGGCCCCAGCGCCTCGGCCAGGAAGAACAGATGATTGATCCCGTAGGCGTCGTACAGCGCCTGCTCGCGTTCGGCCGGGCTGGCGGCGACGTTGATCGCCTCGACCCGATGCAGGTTGGCGTCGAGCGTCTCGCGCGGCAGAGCGCGGAACGGCGCCAGCAGGGCGATCCCGGCCTCCTGGGCCTCGGCCGTCGCCGCCTTGAAATCATAGCCGGTGGCGGCGAGCCAGGCCTGATCGGCCAGCGGCGCATCCTGGCGCGCGGCGTTGAGGCGCTCGTCGGTCAGCGGACCCTCGCCGACCACGCGGCGCAGCGCCGCCATCAGTCCGGCGCGTTCATGATCGCGCAGGGCGCGGAAGGCGGGATCGGTGCTGGCGGCGGTGACCCGGGCGAACGCCACCGGGTCGGCGGCGGGTCGGACCGGATCGGCGGCGAGCGGCGCCGCCCTCAGCAGCAGGAACGGCAGCAGCAGCAAGGTCAGGCGGACGGGCGTCATCAATGGCTCTCCCCCAGGGGCTTGATCGGAGGAAAGATCGAACCATGTCCGCCCCGTCGCGCCAAGCGCGGCGGCGTGATGTTGCCGTGACATCGCCCCGCCCGGGCCGCCACCGGACAGGGAAAAGCCCCGCGCCAGGGTGGGAAGCGCGGGGCTTTTGACTGATTCAGAGGCCCGATCGCCGGACGGGGAGTTCAAGCTCGCCCTTGGATCGGAAGGTACTGTCTGTCGAGTCGTGAACATCATGCCCACCCCCGCATTACGCCCGGATGGCGGGGGGATGATTTTTTTGTAATGCGTCAAAACCGCGACCGGCCGCCGCCGTGACAACTTTGCACTGGCCTTCGCGGGCCGCCGGGGCTACAAACAGCCCAACCGATTTGGACCTGACCCGGAAGGGGCGCCGCACCCGGGCCGCTTCCGCCTGGATGGATTCCCGATCTCACTTCCCTGGTGGATGCTTCATGGACGTCTTTCCGATCATTCTGGTGGTTCACATCCTCCTCGCCTTGTCCCTGGTCGGGGTGATTCTCCTCCAGCGCAGCGAAGGCGGCGCCCTGGGGATCGGCGGGGGTGGCAGCGGGCTGATGACCGGCCGGTCGGCCGGCAACCTGCTGACCCGGATCACCTCGATCATCGTCGCCCTGTTCTTCGCCACCAGCCTGGCCCTGGCGATGATCGCCAGCCATCGTTCGACCGGCACCTCGCCGTTCGATCGCCTGCAGGATGCGGCCGGCGCCCCGGCGTCGCAGCCGGCCCCGGCCGCTCCGGCGGAACCGGCGGCTCCCGCCGCGCCGCTGGCGCGCTGATCCGGGAAGTGTGCCGCCCGGCGCGCGTGCCCCGCGTGCTCGGGCGGAGGGTTCGTTGTGTGCCGTTGCCCCAGTCGAGTCGGATCCGGCGTCCCTTCAGGACCGCCCGGGCCGTCCGGCCGTGAGGGCGCGGTTGTCTGACTTTGGGCAAGGCGAGGTACAAAAAAGCCGATGACCCGTTTCATCTTCATCACCGGCGGCGTGGTCTCCTCGCTTGGCAAGGGACTGGCCTCGGCGGCGCTCGGCGCCCTGTTGCAGGCGCGCGGATTCAAGGTCCGGCTGCGCAAGCTCGACCCCTATCTCAACGTCGATCCGGGCACGATGAGCCCGTATCAGCATGGCGAGGTCTACGTCACCGATGACGGCGCCGAGACCGATCTCGATCTCGGCCATTACGAGCGGTTCACCGGGGTGGCGTCGCGTAAAAGCGACAATATCACCACCGGCCGCATCTATTCCAACGTCATCGCGCGCGAGCGCCATGGCGATTATCTCGGCGCCACCATCCAGGTGATCCCGCACGTCACCGACGCCATCAAGGAATTCATCCGCGGCGACCTGACCGACGAGGATTTCTGCCTGTGCGAGATCGGCGGCACGGTCGGCGACATCGAAAGCCTGCCGTTCCTTGAGGCGATCCGCCAGATCGGCAACGAGCTGGGCCGCGCCCAGGTGATGTTCGTCCACCTGACCCTGGTGCCGTACATCCCCTCGGCCGGCGAGCTGAAGACCAAGCCGACCCAGCATTCGGTCAAGGAACTGCTCAGCGTCGGCATCCAGCCCGACATGCTGATGTGCCGCTGCGACCGCGAGATCCCCGAGAGCGAGCGGCGCAAGATCGCCCTGTTCTGCAACGTCCCCGCCGACGCGGTGATCGCGGCGCTCGACGTCGGTTCGATCTATCAGGTGCCGATCAGCTACCACGAACAGGGGATGGACGACGTCGTCTGTCGCCATTTCGGCCTGCTCGAGGCGCCGCCGCCCAACCTCAAGCGCTGGACCACCATCCTCGACCGCATCCGCCAGCCGGAGGGCGAGGTCACCATCGCGGTGGTCGGCAAGTACACCAGCCTGCTCGACAGCTACAAATCGCTGGCCGAGGCGCTGCATCACGGCGGCATCGCCAACAATGTCCGCGTCCGCCTCAACTGGATCGACAGCCAGATCTTCGAGAGCGAGGACGTGGTCAGCCATCTCGAACCCTGTCACGGCATCCTGGTGCCGGGCGGGTTCGGCGAGCGCGGCAGCGAGGGCAAGGTCGAGGCGGTCCGCTTCGCCCGTGAACGCCGCGTCCCCTATTTCGGCATCTGTTTCGGCATGCAGATGGCGGTGATCGAGGTCGCCCGCCACCTCGCCGGCCTGCCCGACGCCAGCTCGACCGAGTTCGGCCCGTGCGACTGCGCGGTGGTCGGGCTGATGACCGAATGGATGCGCGGCAACCGGGTCGAAAAGCGCGCCGCCGACGGCGATCTCGGCGGCTCGATGCGGCTCGGCGCCTATGAATGCATGCTCCAGCCCGGCACCCAGGTGCGCGAGATCTACGGCGCCGAGCGGATCTTCGAACGCCACCGCCACCGCTTCGAGGTCAATCTCGATTACCGCGAGGCGCTGGAGAAGGCCGGTCTCTGTTTCAGCGGCCTGTCGCCCGACGGGGTGCTGCCCGAGATCGTCGAACTGCCGGGCCATCCCTGGTTCGTCGGCGTTCAGTTCCATCCCGAACTGAAATCGAAGCCGTTCGACCCGCACCCGCTGTTCACCAGCTTCATCGCCGCCGCGGTGCGGCAGTCGCGTCTGGTCTAGCCTGACAAGGAGCGGAGTGATGACCTGCCACCACGTCGCCGTCACCCCCTCCCTGATCCTCGGCAACGATCTGCCGCTGGTCCTGATCGCGGGGCCGTGCCAGATCGAAAGCCGGGACCATGCCCTTGAGTGCGCCGAGGCACTCAAGGCCATGGCGGCGGCGGCCGGGATCGGCCTGATCTACAAATCCTCGTTCGACAAGGCCAACCGCACCAGCCTGGCCGGCCGGCGCGGCATCGGCCTCGACAAGGCGCTGCCGATCTTCGCCGAGATCCGCGGCCGGCTCGGCCTGCCGGTACTGACCGACATCCACACCGAGGAACAGGTCCACGCCGTCGCCGGCGCGGTCGATGTGATCCAGATCCCCGCCTTCCTCTGCCGCCAGACCGACCTGCTGATCGCCGCCGGGCGTTCGGGCGCGGTGGTCAACGTCAAGAAGGGCCAGTTCCTGGCGCCGTGGGACATGGTCAACGTCGCCGCCAAGATCGAAAGCACCGGCAACAGCCGGATCCTGCTGACCGAGCGCGGCGCCTCGTTCGGCTACAACACCCTGGTCACCGACATGCGCGCCCTGCCGATCATGGCCGCCACCGGCTGGCCGGTGATCATGGACGCCACCCACGCGGTCCAGGCCCCCGGCGGCCAGGGCGGCGCCTCGGGCGGCGACCGGCGCTTCGCCCCGGTGCTGGCCCGCGCCGCCGTCGCGGTCGGCGTGGCCGGCCTGTTCATCGAAACCCATCCCGATCCCGACCAGGCGCCGTCGGACGGGCCCAACATGATTCCGCTGGCGGCGATGCCGGCCCTGATCGAGCAGGTCAAGGCGCTCGACGCCATCGCCAAACGCCATCCACTGTCAATCGCTTGATCCGTCCGAAGGGGGAAAGGTCAGATGACCAGCATTGTCGATATTCATGCCCGTGAGATCCTCGATTCGCGCGGCAACCCGACCGTCGAGGTCGATGTCGTGCTCGAATCCGGCGTGTTCGGCCGGGCCGCGGTGCCGTCGGGCGCCTCGACCGGCGTCCACGAGGCGGTCGAACTGCGCGACGGCGACAAGGCCCGCTATCTCGGCAAGGGCGTGCTGAAGGCGGTCGAATCGGTCAACGGCGAGATCTATGACGCCCTGTCCGGGATGGATGCCGAGGAGCAGCTGCTGCTCGACAAGACCATGATCGATCTCGACGGCACCCCCAACAAGGGCCGGCTCGGCGCCAACGCCATCCTCGGCGTGTCGCTGGCCTGCGCCCGCGCCGCCGCCGAGGAAGCCGGCCTGCCGCTCTACCGCTATGTCGGCGGCGCCTTCGCCTCGACCCTGCCGGTGCCGATGATGAACATCATCAATGGCGGCGCCCATGCCGACAATCCGATCGACATCCAGGAATTCATGATCATGCCGGTCGGCGCGGCCAGCATCGCCGAGGCGATCCGCACCGGCGCCGAGGTGTTCCACGCCCTCAAGAAGACCCTGAAGCAGGCCGGTCACAACACCAATGTCGGTGACGAAGGCGGCTTCGCCCCCAACCTCAAGAGCGCCGAGCAGGCGCTCGACTTCATCATGAGCGCGATCGAGGCCGCCGGCTTCAAGCCGGGCGAGGACGTCGCCCTGGCCCTCGACGCCGCCTCGTCCGAGTTCTACAAGGACGGCAGCTACGTGATGGAAGGGGCCAAGAAGACCTTCGACCGCAAGGGGCTGGTCAAGTTCTACGGCAAGCTGGTCAATGCCTACCCGATCCTGTCGATCGAGGACGGCTGCGCCGAGGACGATTTCGAGGGCTGGAGCCTGCTGACCGAGGCGCTCGGTTCGAAGGTCCAGCTGGTCGGCGACGATCTGTTCGTCACCAACCCGGAACGCCTCTCCGCCGGCATCGACCAGGGCATCGCCAACTCGATCCTGATCAAGGTCAACCAGATCGGCACCCTGTCCGAGACCCTGGAAGCGGTCGATATGGCCCACAAGGCCGGCTACACCGCGGTGATGAGCCATCGCTCGGGCGAGACCGAGGATTCGACCATCGCCGACCTCGCCGTCGCCACCAATTGCGGCCAGATCAAGACCGGCTCGATGTCGCGCTCCGATCGCATCGCCAAGTACAACCAGCTGATCCGCATCGAGGAAGAGCTGGGCACCGCCGGCCGCTATGCCGGCAGCCTGCTGCGGCGGCGCTAAGGTAGAAGGAGGCGCGCCCCTCGCGGGGCGCGCCTTTTCGTGGGCTCCGCCCACACCCGCCAGGGGCCGAGGGCCCCTGGACCCCATTGGGGAGGTCCAGGAACCTCAGGGTCCTGGCGGGTGCGGGCAGAGCCCGCTTTTTTTTGCTAGGCGCGCGGCACCAGCACGCCGAAGCAGGAGCCCCGGCCGGGGACCGAATGGACTTCGAGCCGGTGGTCGAGCAAGGCCGCCATCCGCCGCACCACGCCGAGGCCGAGGCCGAGGCCGCGCTGGTCGCGCGGGCGCCCCGGCTGCTCGATCCGGGTGAAATCGTCGAAGATGCGGGCGACCTGATCGGGGGCGATGCCGATGCCGGTGTCCCACACCTGGATCGCCACCCGGTCGCCGCGATAGCGGCAGCCGATCCGCACCCCGCCGGTCTCGGTATAGCGCACCGCGTTGATCAGCAGGTTGCGCAGGATCCGTTCCAGCAGCACCGGATCGCTGACCACCGCGCAATCGGTCGGCACCGCGCCGATCGACAGGCCGCGCGCGGTGGCCTCGGGCTCGATCTGATCGACCAGCGCCGCCAACAGCGGCATCAGCCGGAAGGGAGAGATGTTGGGGGTGATCTTGCCCGCCTCCAGCGCCGAGACGTCGAGCAGGGTGCCGAGCAGCGAATTGGTCGCCTCGATGCTGCGCCGCAGCTTGGTGACGACGTCGGCCAGCGGCGAATCCTCGACCCGGGCCGCCAGCACCTCGGCGAACATCCCCGCCGCCTGCAACGGCTGGCGCAGATCGTGGCTGGCGGCGGCGAGGAAGCGGGTCTTGCTCTCGTTGGCGAGGCGGGCCTCCTCGGCCCGGCGCTCGGCTTCCTCGGTGCGGTCGCGCACCCGCTGCTCCAGCCCGGCCAGGATCGCCTGCTCGCGGCTGACGCCCCGGAAGGCCAGCGCCGACAGCCCGGCCACCACCGAGCCGGCCAGGGCCAGCGCGATCGCCAGCCCGCCGACGGTGTTCCACCACGGCCGCAGCACCTCGTCCTGCGACATCCCGGCAATCACCACGATGCCGTATTCCGGCAGCAGCCGGTAGGAGAAGATCCGCTCGACCCCGTCGAGCCGCGACGGGCCGAGCATGGTGCCGGCCGGCTTTTCCTGGAGCAGCCGATCGACCGGCTCGCGCGGGATCGGCCGGCCGGCATACAATTCGGGATTGGGCTGGCGCAGCAGCAAGCCATCGCGGGTCGCCGCCGCGATCACCCCGCCATGGCCCAGCACCAGGGTATGGTAGAAATCGGTGAAATAGGCGGAATGGATCCCGCACGACACCACGCCGAGGAAGCGGCCGGTTTCATCGCTGACCCGGCGGCTGACCACGAACACCAGCGAATTGTCGAAGCGCGACGTCACCATCGGGCTGATGCTCCGCTCCACCCCCTCGGCATGGGCGCGGAACCACGGCCGATCGGCGGCGTTGATCCCGGGACCGCCCGGAGTGGGGCGCTGCTCGAACACCGCGTTGCCCTCGGCGTCGAACACCACCAGCCCGCCGCGCTCGGGCAGGCTGGCCTGCATCGCCTTCAGTTCGGCCTGCAGCTTTTCCGCCGGGATGGCGCCCTTGAGATAGGCCCGGTCGAGCCCGGCCAGCCGTTGCAGGATCACGTCGGTGGTGGTGAGGGTGCGGCTCAGCGTCGCTTCGAGCAGCCGGGCCACCCCGGCGGTGTTGGCGGCGGCATCGTCGAGCGTCGCCGCGCGCAGATGGACCAGGAAGCCGACCGCGCCCAGCACCATCAGCGCCATCACCAAACCGATCAGCAATCCCAGAACCCGGCGCAGGTCGCCGCTTGGTTGTGCTGACGGCCGGGCCGCAGCGGTCGGCAGAACCTTGGTCAACGTTCGCCCCCACTGAAAGTCTACGCCGAACGATGCTATACCTTAGGCAAGGTTAGGAAAAGCGCTATCCGGTCTGGGCCCGAGCCAAGGCAGGGGAGCGGCGTTCAGCCCCCCTGGGCCGCCTCCCAGGCCTCCTGGGCCTCGAACCACGCCGCCTCGGCCTGCTCCAGCTGCCTGGTGATCTCGGCATCGCGCCGCTGCAACTCGGTCAGCCGCGCCGCCGGCCCCTGATACAGCGCCGGATCGGCCAGTTGCGCCGCCAGCGCCGCCTTGTCGCGGGCAAGCGTCTCGACCGCGCGCTCGGCCGCCTGCACCGCCTTGCGCAGCGGGGCCAACTGGGCGCGGTTCTGCGCGGCGGCGCGGCGGTCGGCCTTGCGGTCGGGGGCGGCGCCGTCGCGCTCGGGCCGGGCCTCGCGCCGGGCCTCGCGCGCCCGCTCCAGCAGCAGGCGGCGATAGGCGTCGAGATCGCCGTCGAACGCCGCCACCTTGCCGCCATCGACCAGCCACAGCCGGTCGGCCGCCAGCTCGATCAGGCGGGGATCGTGGCTGATCAGCACCACCGCGCCGTCATAGGCGTTGAGCGCCGCCACCAGCGCCTCGCGCGCGTCGAGGTCGAGATGGTTGGTCGGTTCGTCGAGGATCATCAGATGCGGCGCGTCGCGGCTCATCAGCGCGAACAACAGGCGCGATTTCTCGCCGCCGGAGAGGTTGGCCACCGGCACGTCGGCCCGCTCCTGCTCGAACCCGAAGCGGCCGAGCTGGGCCCGCACCTTGGCCTCGGGGGCGTCGGCCATCAGCGCCGCCATATGGTGGTAGGGGGTGCGCTCGGGGCGCAGTTCCTCGGTCTGGTGCTGGGCGAAATAGCCGATCCTGAGCTTGGGCGGCCGGCGCAGGCTGCCGGACATCAGGTCGAGCCGGCCGGACAGGATCTTGGCCAGGGTCGATTTGCCGTTGCCGTTGGCGCCGAGCAACGCGATGCGGTCGTCGCCGTCGATCCGCAGGTCGAGGCCGCGCAGCACCGCCCTGCCGTCATAGCCGGCGGTTCCGCCCTCGATCGCCAGGATCGGCGGGCTCAGCGATTCGGGATCGGGGAAATCGAAGCTGACCGGGCGGTCTTCGACCACCGGCATCACCGTCTCCATCCGCTCCAGCATCTTGATCCGGCTCTGGGCCTGGCTGGCCTTGGTCGCCTTGGCGCGGAAGCGGTCGATGAAGGACTGGATCTTGCGCCGCTGCTCCATCTGCTTGGTGAAGGCCTTGGCCTGCAATTCCATCCGGGCGCGGCGGGTGGCCTCGAACTGGTCGTAATTGCCGCCATAGGCCACCAGCCGGGCGCCGTCGAGATGGACGATGCGGTTGGCGACCTCGTTCAGCAGCTCGCGATCGTGGCTGATCACCAGCAGGGTGCCCGGCCAGGCGGCGAGATGGCTTTGCAGCCACAGCGTCGCCTCGAGATCGAGATGGTTGGTCGGCTCGTCGAGCAGCAGCAGATCGGGATTGGAGAACAAGGCGGCGGCCAGGGCGACGCGCATCCGCCAGCCGCCGGAGAAATCCGACACCGGGCGGGTCTGCGCCTCGGCCGAGAAGCCCAGGCCGGACAGGATCGAGGCGGCCCGCGCCGGGGCGGAATGGGCGTCGATCGCGGCGAGGCGCTCGTGGATCTCGGCGATGCGGTGGCCGTCGGTGGCGGTGTCGGCCTCGGCCAGCAGCGCGGCGCGCTCGGTGTCGGCGGCCAGCACGCATTCGATCAGGCTGGCGGGGCCGTCGGGGGCCTCCTGCGCCAGCCGGCCCAGCCGCGCCCGGGGCCGCAGCAGGATCTCGCCGCCATCGGCGTGGAGATCGCCGGCGATCAGCTTGAACAGGGTCGATTTGCCGGTGCCGTTGCGCCCGACCAGCCCGACCCGCTGGCCGGGGGCGATGTGCAGTTCGGCCTGCTCGAACAAGGCGCGGCCGCCGTAGCGGAAGGTCAGATCGGTGATGTGCAGCATGGGCGGCTGCTTAGCATGGATCGGGCCAAGGCGGCTAGCGGGACGGGGGGATTTCGCGGACGCGCGCGGGCCGCCGCCCGCCCCCGCCCGGGGCGCGGGCGCCCCGGCCCCCTGCTTTTTCCGGCGTCATCGAACCGTCTTGGCCGGGGGGCGATGCGACCGTTGCTCCCGGGGTCGGGTTGGCGTTATAACCCGGCCGCCCTCCCGCGCCTGGCGCGGGGCTTCGCGGGACCGCCTGTGCGTGTCCCGCAGGGAAGACGCCCGAGCGCGGGGCAAGCAACCGCCATCAAGGATTCACCATTCATGGCTACCGAACGTACCCTGTCGATCATCAAGCCGGACGCGACCCGGCGCAACCTGACCGGCAAGATCAACGCCCGCTTCGAAGAGGCCGGCCTGCGCATCGTCGCCCAGAAGCGCGTGCAGCTGACCAAGGCCCAGGCCGAGCAGTTCTACTCGGTCCATTCCGAGCGTTCGTTCTTCAACGACCTCGTCGCCTTCATGATCTCCGGCCCGGTGGTGGTCCAGGTGCTCGAAGGCGAAGGCGCCGTCGCCCGCAACCGCGAGATCATGGGCGCCACCAACCCGGCCAACGCCGCCCCCGGCACCATCCGTGCCGATTTCGCGGAATCGGTCGAGGCCAACTCGGTTCACGGCTCGGACTCGCTCGAGAACGCCGCGATCGAGATCGCCTACTTCTTCGCCGGGACCGAACTGGTCGGCTGATCCGCCGGCGGTTTCCCGTTGCGGGCAGGGGCGGCGACGCCCCTGGATCCCCGCCTGCGCCCGCCGGCCGGCGGCTCCCCGGCCCGGCAGGCGCTCCGCCGTCCCCGCCCCTTCCGGACGGCCCAGCAAGACAAGCGACACTGTTGAAACCGGCCGCCAAGGATTGAGCGGTCGCCCGCCTCTATTGTCGGCGAGGCCCCACCGACCGGGACGATCAAACCCTGGGCTTCCCGTGGTTTTCCCCTATCGGTGTGCCAAAGCTTACCCGTTTTTCATTCATCGCCCTGTTTTGACCCCGGCGCTGCCGCGATGTTGCCATCATCATCGGCTTTGATGCCTCCCAAGCGCGATCCCCCGCCCAGACGCGCCAAACCCACAAGGGAGGCAGGGTTGATTTCAATCATCGCGTTAAGCATAATGAAGCAAATGGCTCCAGCGGGGGTCCAGACGGAACCGGCTGGAGGCGGACGCTGCCATTGTGGCGGGTCCACGGTCATGTTGCTCGTTCGGAGGATATGACGATGTCGAGCGTTGCTCTCCCTGTCGTCGATGGCGACGACGGTCTCGCCAAGTATCTGCGTGACATCCGCGCCTTCCCGCTCCTCGAGGCCGAGGAGGAATTCATGCTGGCCCGGCGCCTGATCGATTACGGCGACACCGAGGCGGCGCAGCGGCTGGTCACCAGCCATCTCCGCCTCGTCGCCAAGATCGCCATCGGCTATCGCCATTACGGCCTGCCGGTCGCCGATCTGATCTCGGAAGGCAATATCGGCCTGATGCGCGCGGTCAAGAAGTTCGACCCCGATCGCGGCTTCCGCCTCGCCACCTATGCGATGTGGTGGATCAAGGCCTCGCTCAACGAATTCGTGCTGAATTCCTGGTCGCTGGTCAAGATCGGCACCCTGGCGGCGCAGAAGAAGCTGTTCTTCAACCTGCGCCGGATCAAGTCGCGCCTGCGCCTGCTCGAAGCCGGCGATCTCGCCCCCGAGCATGTCAAGGCGATCGCCCAGGAACTGTCGGTCGAGGAAAGCGACGTGGTGGCGATGAACCGCCGCATGGCCGCCCGCGACGGCTCGCTCAACCTTCAGGTCGGCGAGAACGGCACCGAGATCCAGGATTTGCTGGCCGACGAGGCCGACAACCAGGAAACCCGCTACGGCCACCAGGAGGAACTGAGCAAGGGCCGCGCCCTGATCCATCAGGCCCTCGACCGCCTGACCGAGCGCGAGCGCGAGATCTTCGTCGAGCGCCGCCTGCGCGACGACCCGGCCACGCTGGAGGAACTCGGCGTCCGCTATGGCGTGTCGCGCGAACGGATCCGCCAGATCGAGGTCAAGGCGTTCGAGAAGGTGCGTGGTCTGGTCCAGGCCGGCTTCGCTCCGACCGCCGCCGCCACGGCGTAACCCCGCAGGGTTAGGCGCCAAGCGGCTCCCATGGATGCGCGGATCAAGTCCGCGCATGACGGAAGAGGACGAACGCCGTCCTCCCCGTCAATCCATGATGAACCAAAAAATCAAAGGGGGTCCGGGGCATCGCCCCGGCCGGGCCCGCGGGCGGGAGCCCGCGTAACCCGTTGTTGGCCGGAGCCCCTCCCCCTCTGTTCGCCGTCAGCCGGCGCGACCGCCGCGCGCGGCGCCGTTGCCGTTGCGGGCGGCGGCGGGCTTGCCGGCCGGCTTGCCCTGCTTGGCCTGGGCCGGCTGGGCGGAACGACCGGCGGGGCGGCCACCGGGACGCCGCCCGGTCGGAGCCGGACGCCCACCGCCACGCGCGGTGCGCTGGGCGATGTGCGGGGCGTGGAAGGCGTGGGTGTCATCGACCGGCACGCTCTGCTGGATCGTCTTCTCGATCGCGCGCAGGTAGGCGACCTCGTCGGCGTCGCACAGCGACAGGGCAATGCCGCTGGCGCCGGCGCGGGCGGTGCGGCCGATGCGGTGGACGTAGCTTTCCGGCTCGTTGGGCAGCTCGTAATTGAAGACGTGGGTGACGCCGTCAACGTCGATGCCGCGGGCGGCGATGTCGGTGGCGACCAGAACGCGGATGCGGCCGTCACGGAAATCGTTGAGCGCCTTCTGCCGCGCCCCCTGCGACTTGTTGCCATGGATGGCGTCGGCGGGGATGCCGGCCTTGTCGAGCAGTTCGGCGACGCGGTTGGCGCCGTGCTTGGTGCGGGTGAACACCAGGGCGCGCTCGACATTGCGCTCGGACAGCAGGTTGGTCAGCAGCGACCGCTTGTTCTCACGATCGACGAACAGCACCCGCTGCTCGATCTTCTCGGCGGTGGAGGAGACCGGCGCCACCTCGACCCGGACCGGGCAATGCAGCACGCTTTCGGCCAGGCCGAGGATGCTGTCGGGCATGGTGGCCGAGAACAGCACGGTCTGACGCGCCTTGGGCAGCGCGGCGACGATGCGGCGGATCGGCTGGATGAAGCCCATGTCGAGCATGCGGTCGGCCTCGTCGAGCACCAGCGCCTCGACCGAATCCAGCCGGATCGCGTTCTGGCCCATCAGGTCGAGCAGGCGGCCGGGAGTGGCGACCAGGATATCGACGCCGCCGGCCATCGTCTTGATCTGCGGCACCATGCCGACGCCGCCGAACACCTGGGCGTAACGCAGACGGTAACGGCTGCCATAGGAGCGGAAGTTCTGCGCCACCTGCACCGCCAGTTCGCGGGTGGGGGTCAGCACCAGCACCCGGGTGCTCTTCGGCATCGCGCGCTTCTTCTCGATGTCGAGACGATGCAGCAGCGGCAGGGCGAAGGCGGCGGTCTTGCCGGTGCCGGTCTGGGCGAGGCCCAGCACGTCCTTGCCGGCGAGCAGATAAGGAATCGACTGTTCCTGAATCGGGGTGGGATGGGCGTAGCCTTCGGCCGCGAGCGCCTGCAACAAGGGTTCGGCGAGGCCGAGATCGGCAAACAAGGTCATGAATTCTCTTTCATGGCATCCCCGCCGGCCCGCGCCCGGGATCGACCCGGCGCGATATGCTACGGCAGGACAAACCGCCACCGGTCGCGGTGGGGCCTGAAGGAAACCACCCGGACGCGCGACCGGAGGTCAAAGGGAAGGAATTCGGAGGCTCGGGACAAGGGGCGGGCCGGACAGGGCCTTCGCCGCTGCGCGTGGTCGCGAGCGGCCCGCGCCGGAGCGGCACGAGCGGGGCGACCCTGCGCCATTCCCCCCCCGATGTCAAGCCCGCCGGTCGGGATCAGCCCGGCGGCGGCGGAAAATCGAGCACGAACAGCGCGCCGCCGCCCGGGGCCGCCTCGACATGGGCGCTGCCGCCATGCAGTTCCATCGCCCGGCGCACCATGGCGAGGCCAAGGCCGGCGCCGCCGCCCTGGCGACGGTCGCGCCGCCAGAAGCGCTGGAACACCAGTTCGCGCTCGTCGGGGGCGACGCCGGGGCCGTGGTCGCGCACCCGCACCTGGGGGTGGGCGCCGCCGCGCACCTCGACCTCGACCGCGCTGCCGGGCGGGGTGTGGCTGAGGGCGTTCTCGACCAGATTGTTGATCGCCTGCCCGATCGTCTCGGCCGAGCCGGTCACCCGGGCCGGACCGTCGGCGCCGACCCGGATGGTCCGCCCGGCCCGGGTCGCGGCCGGCACCAGATAGGAGGCGACGGTGGCGGCGACCCGTTCGAGATCGACCGGCCCCTGGTCGTGGCCGGCCAGCCCCTCGATCTCGGCGGCCCGCAGCAACTGGGTCACCAGCCGCGACAGCACCGCGATGTCGGTCTCCAACTCGCGTCGCATCGCGGCATCCTCCAGCATCTCGACCCGGGCCCGCAGCACCGACAGCGGAGTCCGCAATTCGTGGGCGGCGTTTTCGAGGAATTCCTTCTGGGCGCGGAAGGTCGATTCGATCCGGTCGAACGCGCCGTTGACCGCGCCGACCAGCGGCAGGACCTCGCGCGGGACTCCCTCGGCGCGGACGCGCTGATGGCCGATCTCCGGCCCGATCGCCCCGGCCGAGGCCGAGGCCGCCACCAGCGGCCGGATCCGCCGCCGCGTCCGCAGCAGCACGGCGACGATCTGCCCCGCCGACAGCAGCAGGATCAGCCAACCACCCTGGTCGAGGAAGCGGGCGGCCACCTCGTCGATCACCGCGTCGCGATGGTTCATGTCCTCGGCGACCTGGATCCACACCGGGATGTCCCCGATCCGCGCCGGCACCGTCACCCCCCACAGCAGTGCCGCGCGGTGGACGACGCGGAAGCGCGCCCCCTCGGCCGGGGCGGCCGGATCGAGCGGGGCCAGCGCCCGGGGCGGATCGATCGACGCCACCAGCACCTTGCCGTCGCGGTCGAGCACGCTGAAGCGATAGCGGCCATAATCCGGCGAGAAATGGGCCTGGGTGGCGGAATCGAGGGTGGCGGCGGACAGACCGTGGCTGGTCAGCCGCTCGGCCAGCGCCAGCGCGTCGCGGTGCATGTCCTCGGCCTCAAGGTCGTCGATCACCGCGTCGAGCCGGTCGAACACCACCAGCAGCAGCACGGCGAGGCCGATCAGATGCAGCAGCAGCAGATCCTTGGCCAGCCCGCGCAGCAACGAGGGCGGCTCAGGATTCGCCCGGCCGAACGTCCAGAACATAGCCAACGCCCTTTTCGGTTCGGATCAGCACCGACGCCCCGGCCTGGGCGAGACGGCGGCGCAGACGGTGAATGTACACTTCGAGCGCGTTGGCGCCGACCGCGCTGTCGAAGCCGAACACCGCGTTCTCCAGCGCCGAGCGCGGCACCAGCCGGCCGGTCTGGCGCAGCAGCAGCCGCAGCACCCCGCGTTCACGCCGGGGCAGATCGAGCCGGTCGCCGCCGACGGTGACCTCCTGGGTAACCTCGTCGATCGCGAGGTTGCCGGCCTCGAAGCGGGTCGGAGCCAGTTGCGGCGGCCGCCGCAGCAACGCCCGCAGCCGCGCCACCAGCTCGGCCAGCGCGAACGGCTTGGCGAGGTAATCGTCGGCGCCGGCATTGAGCCCGGCGAGGCGGTCCTCCAGCCGCTCGCGCGCGCTGATGATCAGCACCGGCACCGGATTGGCCCGCCGGCGCAGGTCGCGCAGCAGGGTCAGCCCGTCGCCGTCGGCAAGACCGAGATCGAGGATCACCGCGTCATAGGCGGCGGTGGCCAGCGCGGCCAACGCCTCCTCCATCCCGGCGACGCCGTCGGCGGTCTCGCCCTCGCGTTCCAGCGCGGCCAGCACCAGCGTCGCCAGCCGCTCGTTGTCCTCGACCAGCAGCACCCGCAAGCCGTCATCCTCCTCGCGCCATCCGGGCCGGAGCGGCCGCTCCAGTATCCTCGCCCAGCCAATGCTCGACAAGGCGCAGATCGGCGGCGGCGGTGACCGGATCGCCCCGGTCGCAGGCGGCGCGGCCGGCGCGCAGCCGGCGCAGCATCGCCTCGTAATCGCTCAAGGCGTGGCGATGGCCGAAATGGTCGCTGACCATCGCGTGGCCCGGCTTGACCGCCGGCCAGGTCGGCCACGCCGCCCGCCAGTCGGCCACCGCCGCCGCCGCCTCGGCCTGACACCCGCTTTCCGCCGCGCCGGCCGGCAGCGCCACCAGCAGCACCATCAGCGCCGCCCCCACTCCGCTTGCGTATCTCATTCTGGCCTCCCCTGGTTTGCGTTCCACCTTGAAATAGCCCGGCAAGCTTTCACCTGGATTTCATGGAAAGCGGGCTCCGCCCGCCCCCGCCAAGGGCCGAGGGCCCTTGGAACCCTTTCCTGCTCCTTCGCGCCCTCACCCCCAGCCGCCGCCGAGGGCCTGGAGCATCCGGGCGGTATCGGCCAGCCGGTTGGCCTCGGCCTGGATCCGTGCCGCGCGGGCCTGCAACGCGGTCTGTTCGGCGGTCAGCAGCGCCAGCGGCGCCACCGCGCCGAGATCGAGCTGGCGGCGGGCGATCGTCAGGCTGTCGGTGGCCGCCGCCTCGGCCCGCCGCGCCGCGCGCAGGGTATCGGCATCGGCTTGCAGCGCCTGGAGGGCGTCGGCGACCGATTGCAGCGCCGCCAGCACGGTGGCGCGGTAGAGCGCCGCCGCCTGTTCGGCCTCGGCCTCGGCCTGATCCTGGCGGCGGGCCAGGGTGAAGCCGTCGAACAAAGGCTGCGACAGCCCCGCCCCCAGCCCCCAGAACCCGGTGCCGGGGGTGAACAAGGCGGTCTTGGCCGGGGCATAGCCGTGATCCTTGCCGGTCAGCAGCGAGGCGGCGCTGCCGGCATCGATCGTCAGGTTGAGCAGCGGCAGCCGGTCGGCGATCGCCACCCCGATCGCGGCGGTGGCGGCGTGCAGCGCCGCCTCGGCCTGACGGATGTCGGGACGGCGTTCGACCAGCCGGGCCGGCAGGCTGACCGGCACCGTCTCGGGCAGATGCAGCCCGGCCAGGGTGAAGGTTTCGGCCGGCGGCTGGTCGGGGGTCGCGCCGGTCAGGGCGGCCAGGGCGTCGCGCTGCACCGCGAGTTGCTGGCGCAGCGGCGGCAGCGCCGCCTCGGCCTGGGCCAAAGCGGCGTCCTGCATCACCGCGTCGGCCTCGGCGCTCTGGCCGAGCCCGGCCATCCGGCGCTGGATCGCCAGCACGTCGCGCTCGATCGCGACGATCTCCTCCTGGGCGGCGATCTGGTCGCGCAGCATCGCCTCGTTGACCGCCGCCAGCACCACGTCGGCGGCCAGGGTCAGCCGCACCGCCGCCAGCTGGAAACGCTGCCCCTCCTCCGCCGCCTCCTGCCCCTCGACCTGGCGCCACACCCCTCCCCACACGTCGGGGGCATAGGACAGGCTCAGTTGGGCGGTGTGCAGGCTGGCCACCGGCGCGGTCGAGGTGGTGTTGGCCGACACCGCCTGCGCGGTCTTGGTCCGGGTCGAGGTGAACGAGCCGGTCAGGGTCGGCCACCAGCCGCCGCGCTGGGCCTCGGTCGCGGCCTGGGCCGCCTTCAGCGCCGCCTCGCCCGCCGCCACCGTCGGGTTGGCGTCGAGCGCCCGGGTCACCAGCCGGTCGAGGTCGGCCGAGCCGAACAGCCGCCACCACTCCGCCGGCACCTCGGCCCCGGCCAGCAGCCGCTGGGCGCCGCCGCCGCCGGCCTCGGCGGCGGCGGTCCGCTCCGGCGGCGGGCCGGGCTGGTAGGCGGTGGCGGCGGGCGGCTCGGGCCGGACGAAATCGGGGCCGACGCAGCCGGCCAGGGCCAAGGCGAGCAGCAGCGCCCGCGCGGGCGGCAGGGGCAGACGGGTCATGGCGTGGGCTCCGGGGCGGGATGACGCGAGAACAGGTCGATCAGCACCGGCAGGATCACCAGGATCAGCGCCGGGGCCAGCAGGATCCCGCCGACCACCACCAGGGCCAGCGGCTTTTGCACCTGCGAGCCGATCCCGCTCGACAGCGCCGCCGGCAGCAGGCCGACGCAGGCGGCGATGCAGGTCATCATCACCGGGCGCAGCCGGGTGCGGCAGGCGCGCAGCAGCGCGGCGCGACGTTCCAGCCCGTCATCGAGCAACTGGTTGAAGAAGGAGACGACGATGATCCCCTCCATCACCGAGATGCCGAACAGGCCGATGAAGCCGATCGCCGCCGAGACGCTGAACGGGGTCCCGGTCGCCGCCAGCGAGAACAGCCCGCCGATCAGCGCCATCGGCATCACGCTGGCGGCCAGCAGGGTGTCGGAGACGGTCGCGAAATTGAGGTAGAGCAGGATCAGGATCAGCAGCAGGGCCAGCGGCACCACCACGGCGAGGCGGGCCATCGCCTCCTGCAATTCGCCGAACTCGCCGACCCAGTCGAGATGGTAGCCGGGCGGCAGGGTGACCTGCTCGGCCACCCGCCGCTGCGCCTCCAGCACCGCGCCGCCGAGATCGCGGCCGCGCACGCTGAACTTGATCGGGATGTAGCGTTCCTGGTTTTCGCGATAGATGAACGAGGCGCCCGACACCAGCCGGATCCGCGCCAGTTCGGCCAGCGGCACCTGGATCGTGGTGCCGTCGGGACCGGGGGCGCCGATGGCAAGGCGGCGGATCGCGTCGAGGCTCGACCGCTCGGCCGGGGCGAGGCGGACAATGATCGGGAAATTGCGGTCGCTGCCGTCCTCGTAGAGATTGCCGGCGCTCTGGCCGCCGATCGCCGCCTGGAGGGTGGTGGTGACGTCGCCGGTATTGAGGCCGTAGCGGGCGGCGGCGGCGCGATCGACCTCGATCTGGAGGGTCGGCTGGCCGAGCGCCTCCAGGATCGACAGGTCCTCGATCCCGGCCACCCCGCGCATCGCCTCGCGGATCTGGCGGGCGGTGCGCTCCAGCACGGCGAGATCGGGGCCGTACAGCTTGACCGAGTTCTGCCCCTTCACCCCCGAGGCGGCCTCGGCGACGTTGTCCTCGATATATTGCGAGAAGCTGAACTCGACCCCGGGGAAGCGTTCGGCCAGCCGGGCGCCCAGCTCGCGGGTCAGCCGCTCCTTGTCATAGCCCGGCCGCCACGCCTCGGCCGGCTTCAGCGGGACGAAGAATTCGGCGTTGAAGAAGCCGGTGGCGTCGGTGCCGTCGTCGGGACGGCCGTTCTGCGACACCACCGTCTGCACCTCGGGGAAGCTCTTGATCTCGCGCCGCATCGCGTTGACCTGGGGATTGGCGGCCTCCAGCGAGACCGACAGCGGCAGGGTGGCGCGGATCCACAGATTGCCCTCCTCGAGATGGGGCAGGAATTCCAGCCCCAGCCCGCGCACGCAGATCACCGTCGCCACCAGCAGCAGGCCGAGCCCGGCCAGGGTCGAGCGGCGATGGTCGAGCGCCCAAGCCAGCAGCGGGTCGTAGAGCCGGTGCAGCCCGCGCACCAGCGGGGTGTCGCGCTCTTCCATCTCGTCGGGGAACAGCAGGGCGCTAAGGGCCGGGGCGATCAGGAAGGTGGCGATCAGCCCGCCGGCGATGGCGTAGGCGTAGGTCTTGGCCATCGGCCCGAAGATGTGGCCCTCGACCCCCGACAGGGTGAACAGCGGCAGGAAGCCGGCGATGATGATCGCCGCCGAGAAGAAGATCGAGCGGTTGACCTCGGTGGCGGAATGGATGATCACCCCGAGCTTGCCGGGAAAGCCGGGCCGGGTCCGCAGTCGGTGCAGCCGTGAGCCGTCGCCCCAGCGCTGGGCCCGGCTTTCGGCCAGATGGCGGAAGATGTTCTCGACCATGATCACCGTCGCATCGACGATCAGGCCGAAATCGATCGCGCCGACCGACAGCAGGTTGGCGGATTCGCCCCGCGCCGTCATGATCAGCACCGCGAAGAACAGGGCGAAGGGAATGGTGGCGGCGACGATCAGGGCGCTCCGCAGATTGCCGAGAAAGGCCCACTGCACCAGGAACACCAGCAGGATCCCCATCACCATGTTCTCGACCACGGTGCGGGTGGTGAGGGCGATCAGGTCGCTGCGGTCGTAGATCCGCTCGATCCGCACCCCGGGCGGCAGCAGGCCGGAGGCGTTGATCCGCTCGACCTCGGCCTCGACCGCCTGGATGGTCGGCTTGCTGCGCTCGCCGCGATGCATCAGCACGATGCCCTCGACGATGTCGTCGTCGTCGTCGATCCCGGCGATGCCGAGGCGGGGCAGATGGCCGACGGTGATCGTCGCCACGTCGCCCAGCCGCACCGGGGCGCCGTTATTGGCCGACAGCACCACCCCGGCGATGTCGGCGACCGAGCGGATCAGGCCGACGCCGCGCACCACCGCCGCCTGCTCGGCGATGGTGATGGTCTGGCCGCCGACATTGGTGTTGGCGGCCCCCAGCGCGGTCAGCACCTGCGGCAGGGTCAGCCCATGGGCGGCGAGGCGGTCCTGATCGACCGCGACCTCATAGGTCTTGCTCTTGCCGCCCCAGCTGTTGACATCGACCACCCCCGGCACCGCCTTGAAGCGGCGTTCCAGCATCCAGGTGGCGATGGTGCGCAGATCGGTGACCCCCATCCCGGGCGGACCGACCAGCCGGTAGCGGAAGATCTCGCCGATCGGGCTTTCCGGCGACAGGGCCGGCTGGGCCCCGCCCGGCAGCGCCGGCAACTGGCTGAGGCGGTTGATCACCCACTGCTCGGCCTGCTGATAGGTGAAATCGTAGGTGAACTGGACCTTGACGTCGGACAGGCCGAACAGCGAGATGGTGCGGATCGCCTGGACATGGGGGATCCCGGCCATCTGGATCTCGATCGGGATGGTGATGGTGCGCTCGATCTCCTCGGCCGACATCCCCGAGGATTGGGTGACGATATCGACCAGCGGCGGCACCGGATCGGGATAGGCCTCGATGTTGAGGCGGAAGAAGGCGGCCACCCCGGCGCCGATCAGCGCCAGCAGCAGCAGGACCATCAGCACCCGCTGCCGCAGCGAGAAGGCGACGAGGAGGTTGACCAGCGCATTCATCCCGCAACTCCGCTCCAGCAAGTCTCATTCGGGCCGGAAAGCCATTCCCAACCGGGGCGAGGCCCCCAGAATTCGCGGGCTCCGCCCGCACCCGCCAAGGGCCGAAGGCCCTTGGATCCCTTTCCTTGCCCTTCGCGCGGCAGACACCCGCGCCCAAGCTGACAGGCAGGTCCGCGCCCGACCACCAAGGGGATCCAAGGGCCTTGCGGCCCTTGGCGGGGGTGGGCGGAGCCCACGAAATGAGCCTTTTTCAAGGTTCCGCTTCGCTCAGTCGGCGCTGGCGGCGCGGTCGATGAACAGCGCGCCGCTGACCACCACCGTCTCGCCCACGGCGAGGCCGGAGCGGATCTCGACCCGCCCGTCCTGATCGAGCCCGGTGGTGACCGGGCGCAGCGCCAGGGTCCGATTGGCGGGATCGGCCACCCACACCCGGGCGGTCTCGCCTTCGCGCACCACCGCCGCCGCCGGCACCGCCACCGCCTCGACCGGCTGGGCGGTGTCGATGCGGAAACGGGCGAACATCTCGGGCTTCAGCGCCCCGTCCGGGTTAGCGATCTCGGCCCGCACCGGCAGGCGGTGGGTGGCCGGATCGAACGCGGTGGCGACATAGCTGAGCCGGGCCTGGAACACCCGGCCGGGATAGGCCGGCACCCGCACCGCCACCGGCAGCCCGACCCGCATCGCCCCGGCCTCGGCCTCGCGCACGTTGGCGACCAGCCACACCGTGGCCGGGTCGCCGATGGTGAACACCGGACTCGAACCGCCGCTGGCGCCGCTGACGATGTACTGGCCGACCCCGACCTGACGGCTGAGCACGGTGCCGCCGATCGGGGCGCGCACCACCGATTCCGCCGGCATCGCCGCCCCGCCATGCTCCAGCCGGGCGATCTCGGCCGCGCTCTTGCCGAGGATGCGCAGCCGGTTGCGCACCGCCGCCAGGGCGATGCGGGCGGTGCGTTCGCCGCCGCGCGCGCTGGCGAGGTCGAGCTGGGCCTGCTGCCAGTCCTTCAGCGCCCCGCCCCGCGCCTCGACCAGGGCATGGGCGCGCTGCTCGGCGCTCTCGGCCAGCCGGGTCTGGGCCTCGGCGGTGGCCAGCCCCGCCGCCGCCGCGATCAGGTCGTTCTGGGCCTGGACGAACTCGCTGGCCTCGATCGCGAACAGCGGGTCGCCCGGCCGCACCACCGCCCCGGCGCTGGCGAACACCCGGGTCACCCGGCCGGAATAGGGCGAGAACACCGGGGTGGTGGTGTCGTCGTTGGCGGCGATGCGGCCGTCGGCCTGCTCGGCCGGCTGGAACCGCGCCGCCGTCGCCGGGGCCAGCGCCAGCCCGGCCCATTGCCCCGGGGTCGGGCGGAACCAGCCCGGCCTGACCACCGGCTCGGCCAGGGCCGCCGGGGCCGGCGCGGGGCGCTGGATCACCACCAGCCCGAGGCAGGAGCCGACCAGCAGCAGCAGGAACAGGCCGGCGCGGCGGCGGACCCGCGACCGCCAGCAGCGGCCGAGGGCGGCGGCGACGGCGGCGGCCACCGGCCAACGGAGCAGCTTCGACATGGTGGGGACTCCCCTCCGGTTCGGCGTCAGCGCGGCCGGGCGCCGCGCCGGCGGGATCTTCCCCGCCCCACCTTACATCCGACTTTCACGAGCAGGGCGCGGGGGGTCAGAATTCGGCGTGCAGGCGGCCGCCGAACACCTGGGCCGGGCCGCGATCCTGGTTGTAGCCGGGGTTGTCGATCAGCTGGTAATCGCCGGTCAGGGTCAGGAACGGCAGCAGCCGGGCGGCGTAATAGGCTTCGAGATCGACCTCGTGGCCATAGCTGAGCCCGCCGTCGCCGAGCAGAATCGTGCTGCCGCCGGCGGCGAGGAAGGCGCGGTGGGCCGCGGTGATGGTGTTGACCGCCGCGCCGAGCCCGACGGTGTCGTCGGGCCGGCCCCAGCGCCCGCCCTTGAGGCTGGCCCCGCCGGCCAGACTGGCATCGGCATCGGTGAAGCCCCATTCCTCGTTGCGGCCGTCGTTCCACGACAATCGGGCGAACAGGCCGAGTTCGTCGGCGATCTCCTGCTCGGCGGTGGCGGCAAAGCCGAATTTCTCATGACCGGGCTGGCGGGTGCGCTGGAGCGCGGCGGCGGCGTCGGCCCCCTGGGCGACCAGCCGCAGCGCCGCGCGGTAATCGCCCATCGCCGCCCGGGTGTAGAACCCCATCAGCTTGAGCTTGCCCGGCCGGCCGGCGAGGCTGCCCCGCCCCTCGATCTCGACCGCCTGGCTGAGGGTGCGGTCGCCGCCAAAGGTGACGTCGGAGGCGTTGAGGCTGTTGGGCACGGCGAAGGCGCCGTAGCGCAGCGCCCAATCGGCCTGATTGAGTTCGGCGTACAGGCCCCGGGTGTAGCCCTTCTGATTGCCCGGCACGTCCCAGGCGGCGGATTCCCACAGCGCCCAATTGGTGAAATTGGCGCGCGGATCGTTGGCGTAGCTGTTGGTCTGGAAGAAATCCGAGGCGGCGAAGCCGCCGCCGACCAGGGTCAGCCGCGACACGTCCTGATACCCGGCCAGCTGGTTGGCCCCGCCCTCGATCCATTCCTGCTCGCCGCCCAGGCCGATCACCTGCTTGAGGTAATAGCGCGCCGGATAATATTTCGGCCACAGCGAGCCGCCCTTCTGCGCCTCGCCGTTGCTGAAGCCGGCCAGCCCGTAGGTGTGGCTGAGGCCGTAGCCTTCCGACAGTTCGGGATCGACATAGGCCTCGGCCCCCCGCCACAGCCGGGCGCCGAGGAACAGGGTGACGGTGTTGCTGTCGCGCGCCTGGAACTTGTGGTCGAGGCTGTTGCCGGACTGATAGGCCGAGGGAAAGTCGGGCTTGACCTGATAGGTGCTGGTAGCCTGACCGTGCAGCGAGAAATCCTCGCTGACCCGCGCCTCGTCCGCCGCCGGCGCCGCCTCGCCCTCCTCGGCCCGGACCGGCCCCGCCGCCACCGCCAGCAGCCCGAGACCGAGCCAGACCGCTCCCCAAGACCGGATGTTGCCGCCCATCGCGCCCTGCCCTTTCGTCCGCACACACCAGGAGCGGGAGGGCTTACGGACGGATGCTTACGTCAACCTTTCGCCACCGCCGCCGCGTCGCCGAAGCGGGCGGCGAGATCGGCGCCGAGCGCGGCCAGCACCGCGCCCCAATCGCCGCGCAGGCCGTCGGCGACACTCTGGCGATAGAGCCGCAGCGAGGGATACCAGGGCGAATCCGGCCGCTCCAGCAGCCAGCGCCAGTCGGCATTGAACGGCAGCGCCACCCAGGTCGGCCGCCCCAGCGCGGCGGCGAGGTGGGCGACGCTGGTATCGACGCTGATCACCAGATCGCACAGCGCGCACAGGGCGGCAGTGTCGGCGAAATCCTCGATGTCGTCGCAGAACAGCCGCAGGCCGGGGGTGTCGGCCGCCTGGGCCGCGTCGGCGTCGCGGATCTCCTGGTGCAGGCAGAGGAACTCGAACCGGGGCGAGATCAGCGCGGCGAAGGCGGCCAGCGGCAGCGACCGGCAGGCATCGTTGCGGTGGCTGGCGCTGCCGCTCCACACCACGCCGATGCGCGGCCCGGTGGCGGGGCCGAGGCGGTGGCGCCAGCGTTCGACCAGGGCCGGATCGGCGGCGAGATAGGATGGCGCGGCCGGGATGGTGTCGAGGGTGGTGCCGAACGCCAGCGGCAGGCTGAGCAGCGGGCAATGCAGGTCGAACGCCGGCAGCGCCTCGCCCCGCCCCACCAGTTGCGCGACGCCGTCGAGCCCGCTCAGCAGCCGGACCAGCGGGCGGTCGGCCTCCAGCACCACCCGGGCGCCGCGCGCCGCCGCCAGCCGGGCATAGCGGCAGAACTGGATCGCGTCGCCCAGCCCCTGCTCGCCATGCAGCAGCAGGGTGCGCCCGGCCAGATCCTCCCCGCCCCGCCACGGCGGCTGCGGCAGCGGCAGCGGCTGCGCCGACAGGCAGAGATTGGGATTGCGCCAGCGCCATTCATAGCCGGACCAGCCCTCGGCGAAGCGGCCGAGTTGCAGCTGGCTGAGCGCGCGGTTGAAATGGGCCTCGGCGTAATCGGGCCGGAGCGCGATGGCGCGGTCGTAATTGTGGATCGCCTCCTCGGTCTGCTGGAGGTCGGCCCGCACCACGCCCCGGTTGTTGTAGGCCTCGGCGTAATCGGGCTTCAGCGCGATCGCCCGCTCGAAGCTTTGCAGCGCCTCCTCCAGCCGCCGCATCTCCTTCAGCGCGTTGCCCCGGTTGTTGTGGGCCTCGGGATAGGACGGGCGCAGCGCCAGCGCGGTGTCGTAATCGCGCAGCGCCATCTCGTACTTGGCCAGCGATTTGAAGGTGATGCCCCGGTTGTTGTAGGCCTCGGGGTAATCCTTGCGCAGCGTCAGCGCCTGGCAGAAGCTCAGCATCGCCTCGCGATAGGCGCCCAGACCGTTGAGCACCACGCCGCGATTGTTGTGGGCCTCGGTGAAATCGGGCCGCAGCGCCAGGGCGCGGTCATAATCGGCCAGCGCCGCCTCGGGGCGGCCCAGCTCGACCAGCAGGTTGGCGCGGCTGGCCAGCGTCTCGACATGGTCGGGCTCGACCGCCAGCGCGGCGCCGAAGGCGGCCAGCGCCGCGTCGAACCGCCCCAGCCCCTTCAGCGACAAGGCGCGGCAGCGGTGGGTTTCGGCCGAGGCGGGATCGAGCGCCAGCGCGGCGTCGAAGCGGGCCACCGCCTCCTGGTGGCGGCCGGCCATCTTGAGGATGTTGCCATGACTGCGCAGCAGCACCGGGTCGTCCGGCCGCAGCCGCACCGCCGCGGCGAGGCAGGCCTCGGCCGGGGCGAATTCATGGCGCTGGGCATGACACAGCCCGAGCAGATAATGCCCCTCGCAACTGTCGGGGCGGCGGTCGAGATAGGCGCGATACAGCGCCACCGCCTCGGCCAGCGCCCCGGCGCGATGACGGTCGAACGCTGCGCGCAGCGGGTCCGCCGGCCCGGCGGAATCGGTATGGGTCAACGCGGTGCCTCGCCTCTGTCCGGCGCCGGCACGGCGCCGCCGCGATCATAGCGCGAAACGCCGCCGGACCGGAAACCGCGTCGGCGAGGCTCATACCGCCCGGCCAATGAAATGACCCAAGGGGTCATTTCATGCCGAGACGGTGACGCGCAAACGCCGCGCGGGCTTACCGGCCGCCGAGCGGATCATTTCAAAGGGCGGCCGGGATCAGGCCAGCCGGCGGCGGACCTCGGCGATCAGGCCGCACAGCGAGTCGAGGGCGACCCCGTCGCGGGCCATCAGCCCGCGCACGATCGGATCATTGACCAGTTCGTCGAGCGGAGGTTCGGCATTGCCGGCATAGGCCCCCGGCCGGCGCGCCCCGGTCGTCCGGCACCGCGCACCCTGGCGGGAATCGGCAAGATGAAACGCGATCTTGCTGGCCTGACCCTGCATTGCGGCCTCCTGCTCTTCGGTCGTTGCGCCTCGGGGCACCATAAGGCGGGGGAGGCGCGGATCAAAATTAATTTAGATTCACCTCCGTTGCGACGCCCCAACCTGGGGTGTTCGCCC
This sequence comes from Phaeospirillum tilakii, assembly GCF_042683125.1. NCBI lineage: Bacteria > Pseudomonadati > Pseudomonadota > Alphaproteobacteria > Rhodospirillales > Rhodospirillaceae > Phaeospirillum > Phaeospirillum tilakii. The sequence goes on along the minus strand of NZ_JBHUIY010000008.1, from coordinate 4,893 downwards.
GAGGGTGGCCGAGTCCCGCCGAGGGCGAAAGGCGGCCGCCCCTGATGTGAGGGCCGGGAGCGGTCCCGGCAACCCCTGCCATCAGAACAGGTTGACCTTCAGCCAATGCGGCAGGAAGCCGGCCTCGGTCTTGAGATTTTCCCGTTCCTCGACATTGACCGAACAGGTCATCCCGGCGGCGAGATGGATCTCGCCCGGCACCTCGTCGAGCACCACCCGCACCGGCAGGCGCTGGGCGAGACGGACCCAGGTGAACACCGGGTTGACGTTGGCCAGCCCGCCCGCCCCGGCCTCGCTGTTCTGGTCGGCGATGCCCCAGGCCAGACTCTCGACATGGCCCCGGGCCGGGTGGTCGTAGCCCATCATCTGCACCTGGACCGGCACCCCCGGCCGGACCATGCCGAGCTTGGTTTCCTCGAAATAGGCGGCGACCCAGAAGCTTTCCTTGTCCACCACCACCAGCGCGGTCTTGCCCGGGGTGACGTAATCGCCCGCCCGCAGCTTGAGGTTGGTGACGTAGCCGTTGACCGGCGAGCGCAGCACCGTCTTGGCCAGCGCCAGCCGGGCATCGGCCAGTTCGGCCTCGGCCTCGCGGACATTGGCCTCGGCCATCGCCGCCGCCGAGGCGTATTGCTGCTTCTCCTCGACCGAGCCGGCCAGATCGCTGAGGCGGGCGCGGCGCTCGGCCTTGGCCGCCGCCAGCGCCGCCTCGGCCCGCCGGCTCTCGACCACCGCCGCCGCCTTGTCGGCGGCGATGCGGAAGCGGTCGGCATCGATGGTGAACAGCACGTCGCCCTTGTGGACGGTCTGGTTGTCGCGCACCCGCAGCTCGGCCACCACCCCGGCGACCTCGGGGGCGATCTCGACCGTCTCGACCCGCACCCGCCCGTCGCGGGTCCAGGGCGCGATCATGTAATGGTGCCACAGCGCGGCGACCAGATCGCAGGCGATCAGGGTCAGCAGGGCGGTGATGGCGACGCGCACAACCATACGGAACCAGGACATGACAGCACCCTTCAGCGCAGCGACACCACCAAGGCGAGAATGATCCCGAACAGGGCGATCTCGAACAAGGCGGGGTGCCAGACGAACGACAGGAACCCGATCCGCGACAGCAGCAGCCGCACGGCGAGGAAGATCGGGATCGAAATCAGCATGTAGAGGATGATCGGGCCGACATAGATCCCGGTCAGGTCGATTTCCTTCAGCATGGCAGCCCCCGCGCCAGACCGCGCCCGCCCGACTGGAAGAAGCGGCGGTTGCGGCCGACCAGCATCGCCACCTCCAGCAGCGAGGCGGCGATCGCCCCCAGTTCGGCGGCGCGCTCGGGCTGCTCGTGCGCCGCGACGGTCAGGAGGCCGTTGGCCGACAGCCGGAGCGCCCGCACCGTCGCGCGCGGCGCCCGGTCGATCCGGGCCAGGGCATGGCGCGACGGCTCGATCAGCCGATCGACCAGCCCGCCGGGGGGAAAGCCGGCGTGCAGCCGGCGGGCGCGGATCACCTCGCGGCCGATGCGCAGGGCGGCGAAGCCGCCGCGGATCAGCTCGGCATGGTTCATCTCGGCGGCGCGCATCCGCCCGATCAGACGGATCATCCGGTCATGCATGCGGGTCTCCCAGTCGCTCGGGGCGACATCGCGGTTGAGCAGGTCAAGAATGTCGCGCCGCATCGCCCGGACGATGGCGCGGACATGGCCGCGCAAATCGTTGGGCAGCACCACCCGGAACACCACCATCGTCAGCGCCGCCCCGCCCACCGTCGGCAGGGCGCTGTTGAGGAACAGCGACGCGTTGTAGACCATCGGGTTCGAGGGGGTCAGCAGGGTGAGGTAGAACACCGAGACGCCGACGCCGATGAAGGCGGTGGCCGGATTGACCGACAGCAGCACGGCCAGGAACAGGATCGGGCCGATCACCAGACACAGCCCGGCGAAGCTGTCGAACAGCGGCAGCAGATAGGCCAGCGACACCCAGCCGAGCAAGGCGGCGAGCAGGCAGCCCTTGGTCAGTTCGACCGCGTCGCGCTCGGGATGGTCGCGCATCGCCAGCAGGCCGGCATTGGGCACCACCATCGCCACCATCATCCAGCCATAGGGCCAGGCGGTCAGGATCCACACCGCCCCGGCGACCCAGGTCGCCAGGGTGGCGCGGACGCCGTTGATCGCGGCGCCGCGCCAGTCGAGATGGAAGCCGAACCGCCCGGCGCGGCGGCGGTCCTCCTCCGCCCCGGGCAGCGGAACGGCGCGGCCCGGCCCGGCCGGGGGCGCGGCCAGGGCGATCGGCCCGCCCAGGGTGGCGCGCAGTTCGTCGAGCAGTTCGGCCAGCCGGTCGCGCGCCACCAGATCGGGCAGCCGGGTCGGGTCGATCCCGGCCTCGATCCGCTGCGCCAGCGCCAGCAGACGCTGGCGCAGCGCGGCCAGTTCGCCGGCGCGGGCGGGCGAATCGGGATGGCCGAGGGCGATGGCGAGTTCGCCGAGCAGGCCGAGGCAGTCGGTGACGGCGCGGGCCAGCCCGGGATCGGCGAGATGGCCGCCCTCGGTCCGGGGCAGCCGCCGCAGCGCCTCCTCGGCCGAGGCCCCGGCCGCCAGCACCCCCAGCATCGCCGCCAACCCGATCCGCAGCGTGTCGCGCAGCGGCGCGATCGCGGCGGATTCGGCGGCGGCGAATTCGGCCAGACTGTCGAGGGCGACGATCTCGGCGGCGAGACGGCGGCGGATCGCCTCGGCGCTGCGGCCGTCCGCCTGGGGATCGCGCAGCGCCCGCCCGGCGTAATCGACCAGATCGAGCATGCCGCCGCGCAGCTTGTGGCGCAGCCCGCGTTCGGCCGAGCGCGAGGTGAACAGCGCCGCCACCAGCCCGGAACAGACGATGCCGATGGTGACGTCGGACACCCGGTTGGCGACCAGATGGAACATGGTGTCGGGGGCCTCGACCCCCGGCATCGCGATCAGCACCACGGTGTAGCCGGCCAGCACGGTGCCGTAGGAGCGGAAATTGCGCAACAGGGTCGAGGCGAAGGTACAGGCGCCCATCCACAGGCTGAGGCCGAGCATGAACATCTCGGGGGTCTGGGCGAACGCCCCCATCAGCACCACCGACACCAGCGCCCCGGCCAGGGTGCCGAGGAAGCGGTTGATGCTTTTCGACAGCACCATCCCGTGCACCGGGTGGGCGACCAGCATCACCGTCACCGCCGCCGAGAACGGCATGTCGAGTTCGAGGGCGTAGGCGATCCCGAGCGCCGACAGCGCGGCGGCGACGGTGCGGGCGGCATGCTTCCAGTGGGCGGACAACAGCCCGACCAGCGGACGCGGCCAGGACCGCAGCCGTTGCCAGAGCGGATCGAGGGCGGCGAAACGGGTCATCGGCGGCGTCACCCCCGTCCGGTCCGGCCCCGCTCCGCCTCGTCGGCGGCGATGTTGCGGGTGATCCGCGCCAGCACCGACATCACCACCGCCAACTCGGCGTCGCTGACATCGTGCAGCAGACGGCTGGCGACCAGCCCGTTGACCTGGACGGTGCGGCGGTGGATCTCCTGCCCGGCCGGGGTCAGCACCACCTGCTTGCAGCGATGGTCGTCCGGGTCGGCGCGACGCTCGACCAGCCCGGTCGCCTCGAGGCGGTCGAGCAATTGGGTCAGCGACGGCCGCTCCATCTCCAGCGCCTCGGACAGTTCGGACGGCCGCAGACAGCCCTGACGCTCGCCGAGATGGAACAGCGCCCGCCACCCGGCCGAGGTCACGCCGAAATCGCGCAGATGGGCATCGACCGCGTTGCGCCAGCGGCGGGCCAGCAACAGCATCCGCAGGCCGAAATCGCGCCGTTCCGGAGGACAGGGCGCGACCGGTTCGGGGGGGGGGAACCCGATTGGTCATGGTTAGGAACCTAATTGTCTGAACCGAGAGATACGCCCAAAGCCCCGGCCGGCGCAAGAGGATTGCGGGCGCCGGATGGAAGTGGGGACGCGGGCGGTATCATCCGCGGCGATCTCGGCCAGCAGCGGCTCGACATGCGCGAGCCCCTTGGCGGGGGCGGGCACAGCCCGCGAATGGTCTTCCCCTCAGGAACCCGACACCAGCCTCACTCCGCCGCGTCGGCGAGGCGGCGGAACTGGGCGGTCAGGCGCTCGATCTCGGCCAGATAAGCGGCGGGGTCGTGATCGCCGCAGCGTTCGCCCGGGGCGAGGCGGAAGCCCCGGCGGACGAAGGCCCCGGCCGGGCCGGGGCCGCACAGATGCAGCAGGGCGGCCAGATCGCGCCGCTGCCGCGCCGACACCGCGCCGGGATGGCTGGCCAGCAGCCGGCCGGCACCGCGATCGAGATAGACCGCCGTCAGTTCGATCGCATGGGACGGCAGGATCCGCAGCGGTTCGTCCTCGACCGGGCAGCGCGGATCGCCGCGCGGCACCACCACATGGTCGCGGACACAGCCGCGCCGGGCGTCGGCATAGGCCGGGCTGGTCATCTGGAACATCCCGACCGAACTCGACGCCGGGCGGTAGAGGCCGAACAGGTCGTCGGCGCCGGGGCTCCAGCGCCAGTAGGTCTGCGCCGCCGGATTGCCGGCGCTCTCGATCTGGGCCAGCGCCGCCAGCAGCTCGGCCGGCACCCGGGCGGTGGCATAGGCGCGGAACCATTTGCCGTAGGCGGCCCAGGTCTCGGCCGGGCTCTTGACCATCAGATCGCTGACCGGGGCCAGCAATTCGCTCGGCTTGCGGATCACCCAATGGGCCAGATTGACCAGGAACAGACCGCCCGCCACCACCGCCACCAGCCCGAGGGTCAGCAGCGGCGACGGCACCCGGTTGAGCCCGCGCCACAGCCGGCCGAGCCGGTGGCGCCAGCCATCCGCCCGGCCCCGCCGCCGCCGCCGGGTCGGCGGACGCGCGGGCGGC